>JBILKV010000279.1:0-4783 GCA_044376515.1 Chthoniobacteraceae bacterium
CGTTCCGGCTTCCAATTCAGGCCATGTCGGCTGCTGCTCCGCTTGATACTCCGCCAAAAACAGCTCTGTTTCGTGAAAGCCCAACTCCAGCATTTCTGACACCTGGCCTCGTGAAAGCCGGCCTTCCCGGTATCCCTCAAGCACGAGCATTTGAAGTGCCCGCTGTTTAGCGTCACCTGAATTGAGTCCCAGCAGGCTCCCCCAAGCATCCGGCAGATCGAGCACAAGAGTCATGCGATGAGTGTGCCCAGCTTGGGTCATTGGTCAAACAGAGCTTGAAGCTGAGCAATTTTTCGGGCCACAGCGCCAACGCGGTGCGTGGGCAGGTATACACGCCCCTGCCGGTGTACGTGCGGCTGCGCTTAAAGGCATTTTTATCGGACTGGACGCATACGCAACACGCGGCTCTTTGCGGTGTTGTGCTCAGCGGTCTGGAAACTCGTCGGCCTGCTTGAGTTCCCAAAAAGCGATGGGACCGCACAGGGGCGAATTCTAGTGATTGGGGCGCTTCATGAAGACTGGCAGCTGTGGCGATGTGTTTCTTGCGGTGTGTGTGAACCTGGACCGACGGGCGGTGACGAGTCTGCTCGTGTGGGAGGACGCGCACGGGGACGGGTGACCCGAAAGTGCCTGTCCCGGTCAAGCGCCCTTGCGCTTGCGGCGATTAACCCCTATCTTCGCCGCTTGTTCTGCGGAGATTATGGCGTTTATTCACCAACAGTCTGGCTGGCCGGGTTTCAAGTGGGACGCATCCAGTCTTTCCCCACTTCTTGCCGGTGTGCGCAACGCTCAGGGACGCTTGCTTGGACGTATGGACGGGCTTGGCCTTCCGCTCAGGGCTCAGGCCACCCTCACGACTCTCACCGCAGATGTCATCCAAACCAGCGCCATTGAAGGGGAGTTTCTGAATCAGGACCAGGTGCGATCCTCCATTGCGCGCAAGCTCGGCCTGGATGTTGCCGGAATGGTTTCCTCATCACGGGACATCGACGGGATTGTGGAGATGATGTGGGATGCCACGCAGAAGTTTCAGCAACCGCTCACCTCTGATCGGCTCTTTGCATGGCAGTCCGCTCTTTTTCCCACAGGAAGAAGCGGCCTGGTTCGGATCACCGTAGGGAGTTGGCGCACGGCTGAATCTGGCCCCATGCAGGTGGTGTCCGGAGCCATGGGCAGGGAGCGTGTCCATTTTGAAGCGCCCGCCGCCGAGCGTATACCGCACGAGATGGAGCGGTTCCTTTTGTGGCTTGAGCAAGACCAGGGAATTGACCCAGTCCTCAAAGCCGGAATCGCCCATTTCTGGTTTGTGACCATCCACCCCTTTGAAGATGGGAACGGCCGCATCGGCAGGGCGATTGCAGACCTGCTGCTTTCGAGAAGCGATGGAATGGCCGAGCGCTTCTACAGTTTGTCTTCTCAAATCGAGGCTGAGAGGAAGGGGTATTATGAAAAGCTGGAGGCCTGTCAGCGAGGGGGGCTCGACATTACTGTCTGGCTCAGGTGGTTTTTGGAATGCTTCGGCCGGGCAATCAAGGGGGCTGAGGAATTGCTCGAGAGCGTTTTACGCAAGGCGCGCCTGTGGGAGCGAATCAACCAAGGTCCCGTGAACGACAGGCAGCGAGCGGTGCTCAACCGGCTTCTCGATGGCTTTGACGGCAAACTCACTTCGTCAAAATACAGTAAGTTAGCCAAGTGTTCCCCGGACACAGCACTGCGTGACATTCAAGACTTGGTGGGCCGAGGGATCATGCTCCAAAGCTCCTCGGGCGGCCGCAGCACGAGTTACGAACTGGTGGATTGAATTTCCCTTGAAGCGCTTGCTGTGCGGTTCAAGTGCCTGTTCCCGATCTCGCTCCTCGTCAAAATACTTGTTCCGGCTAGGCTCTGATCCTCTTGGCCTGATACTGAACTCCAGGTTTGCCAATGAAATGCGCGTCCTGCGTCCAGAGTGTTGCATTCTGCCTCTTTGCAACCGTGTAAATCACCGAATCAGCAAACGCCAAGCCTTCTTCCAAGCCCACCGCCGCCGCCTCCATGGCAAGATCTGCATCCAAATCAATCACCGTGCCCAGCTGCATCGCGGCTGCTGCCGAAAACGCATCGTCTTCGCCTCGCTCCCTCAACACCACCTTGAAAACTTCATAGATACACACGGAGGGAACCACGAGGAGATCCGCGTCCTCGATCGCCTCGGCAAAAAATCCGCCGCCGTTTCATCCGCGGAGTAGGCCAACCACCTTGAAGAATCCACCAGCCTCACAAACGGTCACCATCCCGAACAAACGAGGTATCCATCCCCTTCAGATACCCACGAAGACTCCGCACCTCACGCATCGGAATGATTTGAATTCGATTTCGGAAAGCAACCATCTTGGCCTTCTCTCCAGGGCGCAGTCCCATCGCTTCGCGAATCTTCCGCGGGATCACGACTTGGAACTTTGGAGAAATCGTGACCGTTTCCATGGCATATACGGTATGCCGATCGGTCGGCAAGTCAACGTTGATTGCCCCTGTCTCTCCACCACAACACGTTCTTTTCATGAGACTTGGCAGGGCGCATTTCTATTCGGCGTTCCAACGGCAACGCTCGTCAGGAGCCTGCCCCCCCGGGACGCGCGCACACGGATCAGGGCAGCCAGTTCACCAGCGGAGTTTGGACGGGTATGCTGAAGTGTGCTGGCGTGCGGGTGAGCATGGATGGAGGGCTTTGGCTGGACAGCGTGTGCATCGACCGGTTGTGGCCGGGCGTAAAGCGTGAAGCACGAGGGCCGCGGTACGTGCCAAATGGGCCGCCGCAAAGGAGATCACGGATCGCCTGCAGACTGGAAAAACCGGTTGGATCAACTAGTCTGTAGATTTGGAGTCTATAACTGCTGTCGTGGGCGCCTTCGAGGCAAAGAGCAAACTCGCCGAACTCTTGGAACGTGTCCGCCAAGGAGAAACCTTCACCATCACCAAGCATGAAAAACCTGTGGCAAAGTTGGTGGGGTGTGGCCAGGAAATCAAGGAACGCAGGGAGCACGCTACCAAGGCGTTGAGGTCCCTGCGGAAGCGCTATTCACTTGGGGGCCTTGATGTGCGGCAGTTGAAGGAGGACGGGCGCGCGTGAGTTTCGTGTTGGATTACTCGGCGACCCTGCCGTGGATCTTTGCCGACGAAGCCGCGGAAGCGACCGACCAACTCTTGGATACTCTCCAAAATGGTGCGCAGGCCTGGGTGCCTGCCCTCTGGCATCTCGAACTGGCAAATGTATTGATCGGCGCGCAACGCCGAGGGCGCATCGATCAGGCGGGCATCGAAGCGTTTCTTTCCCATCTGACCAGCTACGCTATTCCGGTGGATGTTGAGACGATTCCCAAGGCTTGGACCAAAACACTGGATCTCGCCGTGCTTCACGGGTTGTCCGCCTACGACGCCGCTTACCTCGAACTGGCTCTGCGCAGAGACCTCCCGGGCCACCTCTGCCCCCCCCTGGGCCGGCTTGGAATCGCCCTCCGCCAGAAAAAGTTTCAGGAGGGCGGATGTGTCCCAGTGAGCCGTTGAACCGTAAGTGTCACGCCAAGCACCCCTATCGAGCGATGTAGAAATGTCAGACACGTATCCGTATGACATTTCTAGATTCGGCGGGGGATGGTTTAGATTTTGTTGAGTTGACGAGACACCGAACCGTGCAACCGGGCGTCTAGGCGTGTACGTTCAAACAGACGATATGAGGGCAAAGGAAATTGTGATGATCGCGGGGCCCAACGGCGCTGGGAAGACTACATTTGCCCGTGAGGTGCTTCCGCGAGAAGCGCTTTGCGACCATTTTATCAACGCCGACCTCATCGCCGCCGAACTTTCCCCCTTCCACCCGGAACTCGCTTCGATGCGCGCGGCGCGGATGGTGCTGGAATCGATCCGAGAGTACGTTGGCGCCGGACGCAGCTTTGCTTTGGAAAGCACTCTCAGCGGACGGACCTACGCGCGGATGATTCCAAAATGGAGGCGGGCGGGATATTATGTGACTTTGTTTTTTCTTGAAATTCCGACGCCCGAGATGGCAATCGGACGCGTGGCATTGAGGGTTTCCCAGGGAGGACATCACATCCCGGAGGCCGACATTCGCCGTCGGTTTGTTAGCGGGAAACAGAATTTTGTGTCGATTTACCAAGCTCTGGTCGATGATTGGCGGCACTACGAGAACTCGGGGCCTACGCCCCGGCTAATCGCCTCCCGCGAACGAAACGCATCTAAACAGCCATGAATACAGAAATCGTCAGACCTGCTTGGATCCCTCTCGCGGACGAGGCGCTGAAGCGCGCGGCTCTGAGGGCGAGGGATGTCGCCATCCAGACAAACACCGGGATTTTGGTGATGATCGACGGCAGGATGGTGACGATCACCGCCGACGAACTTCGAGCAGAGCGGGACAAAGGGCGCGCATCATCCCAGACCTCTGGGTCGGATTCGTCTGCGTTGGTGTCGACGTCACCCGGGGCTGGCGGCGAGCCCTGGGGCGTCGTGCTCCGATGAACCGCCAGTCGCTTGTTCGGTGCAGGAAGGGCCTGTTTCACGGGAGCACCTTGAACCCGGTTTTGACAAAACCTGCCGGTGTCGGACTGTTAAAAACCAACAGGCATGACCGACTACGACAAATTACAAAAGGCCCTGAAGTATCTTGATCTCCAGTTTCAAAACTACCGGTCTGCACAAGACCGACCCGAGCTCACTGTGCTGGACCGCGAAGGCATCTCTGAATCTGTGATTCAACGTTTTGAGACCTGCTACGACACGCTCTGGA
>JBILKV010000280.1:0-4777 GCA_044376515.1 Chthoniobacteraceae bacterium
CAATTTTCTGCCTAAGAAAGGTTCTGCTTTCTTTCCATTCGGAAGAAAAGCCCAAAAAAAGGCTTTCACACCACCAGGGCAAAGCCACCCGCCCGCGTGCCGGATTGAGGCGTCCCCTGCCGGACCCGAAAGAATCAGGGTTCGAATGTGCCGACCGCCCTGATCTTCCCGCGGCGCCATTCAAAAAGCTCGAGGCTCACCGGTTGGGAGGTCTCCCGGTAGGCCGCCCACACCATCCGCGCGTACTGAGCGGGATCCCCGCCATGCTGGGGAAACACGTACGCCTTGAATCGCGAGGGAACGGCTAGAAAAAGCACATCGCCAAGGGTCTCCGAAAACCGGTTTCCCAAGCCCGGATCGAGCACGGCGGACGCCACCAGCGGTTGCTCGCTGCTGAGTTCCGCAAACTCAATCACCCGCCTTTTGTCCCTCTGGAAGCGCACTTCGACCGAGGCGAAGTCGAGCACCGCATTGCGCCTTGCGGCGGCCTCAAAGCCCTCCCAACGCAGACCCAACTCCGCCCAGCGTCCCTTCTCAAATCCAACCAACTGCTCGCCATCCCATACGCCGCCCGAAAACACGGTCTTCTCCGCATTGGGCACTGGTTTTTGAACCGCTGGCGCCAAAAACTTGGCATCAAACCAAACCCTCCACGCCCCCTCCCCCTCGGCCCGGCAGAAACCTTGTGCACTCAGCAGCAGCGCCAGCGCGCCGAATGCTTGCCATCCCCATCCCAAGGCTGAACTGTGTCGGGGATGATTACGTTCCTGGAAGGCATCCTCGTGGAGGCTTACCCTACACATGTGGTGCTGAATGTTCATGGGGTCGGCTACCACACTCTGATCCCACTCTCCAGTTACGACAAGATTCCCCAGGTGGGATCCGCATTCCGACTGCTGACCCACATGCAGGTCCGCGAAGACGCACACGTGCTCTTCGGATTTGCCACCGCCGCGGAACGTGATTTGTTCCGGTTGCTCATCACCCACGTCTCCGGGATCGGCCCCAAAACAGCCCTCGACGTCCTCAGCGGCGTTTCAGTGACCAGTTTTAAGGCAGCTGTGGTGGCCGGCGACGTGAAATCCCTCTCCCAGATCAAAGGGATCGGCAAGAAGACGGCGGAACGCATGATTGTCGAGCTCAAGGACAAAGTGGGCGTCGCCGCCGCCTGGGAGGCAGCCTCCGCCGCCCACGCCCCGGGTCCCCGCGAGCAGGAAATGAACGACGCGGTGCTGGCCCTGATCGCCCTCGGCTACAAACAGGTGGACGCACTCAAAGCCGTCAAGGCCGCCACCGACGCCAAACCCGGGCAGGAAATCCCCTCCGACGAACTCGTGCGCGAAGCCCTGAAACGTCTCGCCTGATGCCAAGCGCCCCCCCACATGCCCCGCTCGGCCGCCTGCGGGAGGCGTTTCCCGCATCCGGCCTGTTTGCGGGAAAAAGCTGGCGCCTCTCCCCGAGCCCATTCGAGCTGACAGCCCCCCTCCATGCGGCCTTGGAGGCGCTGGGTGAAAGGCTGTGGCTCTTCCAGCGTGCCTGCAACGACCTGTACGCGCTCTCCGCCGCGGGCCGCCAACCCGCCTGGGTTGCTGCACTTCTCGACCAGGGCAAACCGCCGGAGTTGGTCGCCTTCGCCCGTGAAAAGCGCTTCCGCCACCAGCTGCCAATGGTGCTGCGCCCGGACCTGATTCTCACCGAGGACGGCTTCATTGTCAGCGAACTAGATTCCATCCCCGGGGGCATCGGCCTGACGGCCTGGCTCAACGAGACCTATTCCTCACTGGGATTCCGGATCCTGGGAGGTTCCGCTTCGATGACCGAGCGCTTCGGCCAACTCGCGCCCGAGGGCGACATTCTCGTCTCCAAGGAAGCCGAAACCTACCGTCCCGAAATGGAATGGCTCGCCGCCCGGACCGGCCAGCGCGTCTGCGACGCCGAGCACTATGGCGCGCGCCCCGACCGGCGCGCCTTTGCCTACCGGTTCTTTGAACTGTTTGACCTGCCGAACCTTCCCGGCATCGAGTCGCTTCAGGGCGCGATGCTTCGCGGAGAGCAGACCGTGACCCCGCCCTTCAAACCACATTTGGAGGAGAAGCTCTGGTTCGCCCTCTTCTGGATGCGCCCGCTCAGGGACTTTTGGCGGCGCGCGCTCGGGGACAGGCACTTCACGGCGCTCCAAAAAACGATCCCGCGCTCCTGGGTGCTCACCCCGGAGGCGCTCCCGCCGCACGCTGAAATTCCGGGTCTGGGCATCCACGGGTTCGAGGAACTCGGCGCTTTCAGCCAGAGGGAGCGGGAACTGGTGATCAAGGCGAGCGGCTTCTCGGAACGGGCATGGGGTGCGCGCAGCGTGGTGGTGGGCTCGGACCACGCGCAGACGGAATGGACAGAAGCGGTCACCGCCGCGCTTCGGGCGTTTCCAGCCTCCCCCCACCTGCTGCAGCGCTTCCACAAACCGGCCCTGCTGCACCACACCGTTTACGACGAAGACACTGGTGCGGTGCTTCCTTTCCCGTGCAAAGTGCGCCTCTGCCCGTACTATTTTGTCCAGCAGGACAGACCATTTCTGAGCGGCGCCCTGGCGACCCTGTGCCCTCCGGACAAAAAAATCCTCCACGGTATGCGGGATGCCCTGCTGCTTCCGGTGTCCTTACCGGCGCCGGAATAACCGACCTCCATCCCGAACAAACTTTCCTCCACGCAACCCCCGCCTACACTCCCGCCATGCTGCAAAAGCCGGAAAGCGCACTTATCATCGTCGGGCACGGTTCCACTGTGAATCCGGACTCGAGCGCCCCCACCCTCGACCACGCGGAAGTCATCCTTGCCAAAGGCTGTTTCCGCGAGGTGCACTGCGCCTTCTGGAAGGAGGAACCAAGCCTCCGCCAGGTCCTCCACATGGTCGACAGCGAGGACGTCTACATCGTGCCCAACTTCATCAGCGAAGGCTATTTCACCAGGACCGTCATCCCACGCGAACTCGAACTGGACGGCCCCGTCACGCTCCTCAACGGGCGCACCCTCAAATACTGCGAACCGGTGGGCAGCCACGAAAGAATGAGTGAGCTGCTGCTACGCCGCGCCGCGGAGGTGGCACCGGGCGTTCCGCCCTCCGAGTCCAGTCTACTGATTGTGGGCCACGGCACCAACCTCAATGACAATTCCGCCGTCGCCGCCAAGCGAGAGGTGGACCGGATTCGCGACATGGGCATCTACGGGGAGGTCCTCAATACCTACATGGAAGAGACGCCCCTCATCTCCGAGTGGGACACGCTGACCACCCAGCCCAATGTCATTGTCGTGCCCTTCTTCATCGCAGATGGTCTGCACTCCTACCAGGACATACCGGTGCTCTTGGGCATTGAACAGGACACGGGGCTTGCCGCGAGCCAGCGGGAAATCTTCCGCCAGAACCCCTACCATCTCCGTGGCCGCACCCTGTACTACGCGAGTGCCATTGGGACTGAACCTCTCTTCTCGGAGCTCCTGCTGGACCAAGTGGCGCTCTTCGACACGCGTGCCACCGCAGGAGCCTAACCTCGGGCCGGATCGCCCCTTTCCCCACCCTCCCTCTTGAAACGCAACCTCACCGAAGCGCTCGCGCAATGGGTCTCCGAAGGAGCCCGTGCCATGGGCCAAATCAGCATCCACCCGCTCGACGATGGCGGCTACCAACTTCGCCACCTCGAAGACGCCGACCGCACAGACCTGGAGATTCATCAAGGCCCCACAGCTGCCCGCCCGCTCTCATTTTTCGATGAAAAAGGCGAGTATCGCCCGCTCAAAACCGCGCCCACTTTGCGTCGCGGCTGGAGGCTCGATCTGCGAAACGCGTCCGAACTGCGACAGAGCCTTGATCATTTTTATCCTGCGATGACCGCCCTTTGGTTTGCCCAATCAGAACGAAATCTCAGGGCGGTTCCCCTGCGGGAAACCCTTGGCCGCCAGACAGGAATGTACGCTGCTTCCAAGCGTCTCCACGATGAGGAGGGCCAGCAGACCGTCGGCTCGGCCTGCGCCGCCTCCAACTGCCTCAAGCGAACGATCTGGCCTTTTGCCGAGGGCCAGCCCCTCGCGCATCTTCCCCCGGAAATCACCACTCCTGATGTGCGCGCGCTCCCGGGCGGAGGTACCGAAATCCCGATGCTCTGCCACGAAGCCTGCAACATCCTCGTGGCCGCTTGCCGTGAAGTAGTCAAGAAGCGGGAGCGCGCCGCCGGTCCGCCGCCGGGCGCGGCGCCCCACTCGAGCCATTAGACTTTGGCCCTCCCCCGGAGTTCAGTGGTTGAACATGAACTCCGTCGAGTTGAGTAGCGCCCAGACCAGATCCTCGTAAGGCTGGGTATTGGTGGGCGGCTCGGGCAACGTTTCTAGGAATCCCACAAGCTCCTCGCTGGTCGGACGCCGCGCGAGGCACCGGATGAAGAGTTCCTCAATCGCCTCGGCGGGCGGCGTCTTGGACTTCACAAGCTCAGGCAGCAACTTGCCGCAACTCAGCCGCGGCTCCACCGTATCCCCCACGCTCAGGTGCAACGCCTGCGAGATCGTCGGCGCGGACTTTGTCTCCCCGGAGGATACGCTCCCGCGTGGGCTGCGGCCCAGGCACTTGAATACATCGTCCCCGAAGTCTGGACCGACCACGCCCCCGGGCGAACGCGGGTAGTAGTCGATGGCGCGCGCGTCTTCGGGAAACCCGTTGAAGCGGCGCGGCATCCCAGTGACCGAAACCACGCTGTCGATGAACACATCCGCCCGCAGGCGGCGCACGTAGGCGCGT
>JBILKV010000108.1:0-14240 GCA_044376515.1 Chthoniobacteraceae bacterium
ACGGCCGTCGCCAGAATGATCATCTGGGACTCCAGCTTCAGAGCGGATTCCCCCACCGCGCGCTCCATGGCCACCGCCACCACCCGCATCTGTGAGGGCGTGATGGACCGGGCGCGGCTCAGGCGGTCCGCAAAGGTTTCATCCACCTCGGATGCCCCCAACAGCTGGTAGGCCAACTCCTCGCATCCAGCCTCGTATACGGTGAACACCGGCGCGCCATCAAAACGGTGGCCCTCACTGAAAAGCCTCAGTGGCAGACGGTCCTGCCGAAACTGTTCCAGAAACGACTCCCTCTGTTTCTGGGCCTTCCGCAGGGTGAGGATTTTGCTCAGCATTACCGACCACGAGAAGACCGAGCCGACGAACAGGGCGCTCAGGACAAGCTTGCCGGGAAGGGTCGATTGCTCGAAAGCGTAGATCAGTCCGCCGTCTGCGTTAGCAAGCAGGGGGTGGTAGAAAAGCGTTGCCGCCATGCGTAAAAGGTTCGTTAGTTCAAGAAAGCCAAATCTTCAAAGAGAAAGCTTGTGAGTATTCCCCCCAACTCTGCACCACTTCCCATGCCTATTCTAGCGCGCTTTTTTCGCTGTCGATCTGCGGCGCTCGCACTCGCCGCTCCCGCCTTGCTGCTTTCTGCAAACAATGCCCCCGCCTCCGAGGCACGGGAGCAGGCCGAGGCGGTGCTCATGCCCTTTCTCGACGTACTCGCCTCCCCGCCGGCCGGAGAGGCGCGCGCCTTTCGCGTCCAAGGCCGCCTCGAGTCCTTCAGTTCCGCGCCGTCCCAACCGGCAGTTCCCCCCGACGGCCAGAGTCCGCGCACCTTTGATTTCGCCCTGCAGCCGCCCGGACGCCTCCGTCTGAACTTCCCCTCCTCCTCTGGCCAAGTCACGGCCTGCCGCAACGGCCAGCGCGCCTGGATCGCCCCCGCCGCGGCCATCCGTCCGCTGCTTGACCAGCTTCCCAAATCCCAGAGGCAGCGTTCGATGCAGTTCCCACCGCTGGAACTGCCCTTTTCCGGACGGCAACTGGCGCTCCTCCCCGCCCTTCTGGAGGTGCAGGACAAAGGCAACTCCCCCTTGGACGGGGCGCCCTGCAGGATTCTCGACGTGCGCATGCAGCCCGAAATAGGGGGGCTCATGCCGGCCGAGGCAAGGGGTTGGGCGCTGAGGCTCTGGGTGAATTCGGCCGGGCGGCCTGCTCGGGCCGGCATTCAGGGGCCGGGCACCTCCGCGGTGGTTCGTTTCGATGCGGTGCAGTTTTCCGCCCAGCTGCCGGCTGCGCTTTGGGATGCCCCAGCGGACTCCGCCTCACTCACCCCGGCCGAGTTCGACGCCGTCGTCGCGCTGCTGATGAAAAACTCCCAACAGCACTGAGGGCCTCAGCGCTCCTGCCGCTCCAGGCGCGCGAGCCAGCGTTCCAGCGTCTCCCGCCGATCCTCCCCCAGCCCCGGGGGAAGGTGTTCGAGCATCCAACGCACGTCCTCGGCGGCGGCGCTTCGTTCCCCGAGGTTCTCGCGAACGAAGGCGCGCGCCAGACGTTCCCGGGCGGCGTCGGGATCAAGGGCCAGCGCAATCTCAAGATAGGGCAGTGCTTCTTTGGAGGTGTTGCGCGAATCGATCAGCGGCCCGAGGAGGTTGCGCACCATGCGCAACAGAATCTCCCGCTTGAGGGCAGGCCGCTTGGCGCTCGCCGGCACGAGGCCGTCCTCGCTGACCGAGGCCACCCCCTCCTCCATTGTAAGCAGGCGCCCCCCCTCGTAGACATCCACCAGAGCGATTTCGCCATCCTCGGCTTTTGGGTAGCCCACCATGAAGCGCCCGGGCAGCGGAATGCCGGCCACCCCCTGCACTCCCAACCGCCGCGCCAATTCAATGTAGAGGACCGAAAGCGTGATGGGCAATCCCTCGCGGTCATCCAGCACCTCGTTCAAATAGCTGTTAGAAGGGTTGCTGTAATCGCTGCGACTGCCGTGAAACCCGTTCTCCTCAAAAAGGTACCGGTTGATCCGCCGGACAGCCCTGCCCGCCCCCGCCGCGATTTCAGGGTCCCCCTTGAGTTCGCGGACCATCTGCTCGAAGCCCCGCTCATAGGCGGCCACGTCCAGATCGGCGTTGTCGTGCTTGGACAACAGCAGGGCACAGCGCAGCAGGTCGGCCTCGGCATCCGGCCGTTCCAACTCCGCAACCAGCGCCTCGCGCACCGTGCGCTGGTGCAATTCGGTCGCGAACACTCGCAGCAGCGTCGCCTCCTTTTCCAGCGCGACACTTTGCTCCAGCAGCAGCCTGCGGCTTGAATCCCGTTCCCTGCTCAACGACTCAAACGCCGACTGCCGCGTGATCCTACCCCCGCGCAAACCCTCCACCGTTTCGCGCAAACCCGCCTCCACGGCTGGCGACGGGCGTTTTTCCGAGACGTCCTCCCCCGTGCGGAAATCTTTGAAGCTGGCCACCGTCCTGCGGAACTTGCACAGGCCGGCAAACCCGCCGCGCATCCCGGCGTCCTCCATTTCCAACACCCGGGTCTCGTTGACAAAACACTGGATGCGCGGCCCCTCCACCCGCACCCGCAGCGTGTTCCACTCTCCCGGGCGATAGGCGTCGGAGTCCAGTTCGCGCAGAATTTTCCACGAGAACACGTCCGGCCCGTCGAAACGGGTCAACCTCAGCCGGCCGCCCGTGGGATAGAACCCGTAATGCCGCGCCCCGCCGTCGGCGCAGAACGCGAGTCCCGCGGCACCCGCCTCGTCGGTCAGACGGACGGTCACGGCGGCCTCGAACCCCGCCTCCTCGGGCTTGTCATTCCACAAACACAGCGCACGCCCGCCGAAACCGTCACCGGCCTGTGCGACCTGCACCACGCCGGCGCGCTGCGTCCATTGCGCACCCATCACCGTCGTCCAGAAACGCGGATTCAACACCCCGATAGTCAGCCAGCGCTCCATAGAAATGGGGTTGGGCTTTTCCAACAGCTTCCTCAGCGCCACGGCGGGCATCGCGAACCCCAGGTTTTCGGTACGCGCGGACTTGAGCGTCAGCACGCCGAGGACGTGGCCCTCACGGTCCATCAGGGGGCCACCGCTGTTGCCGCGCTCGATCGGGATGGCGACCTGAATCATCGGCTGGCCCTCCACATCCCGGCGCGGCTCGGAAATGACCCCCTCCACCACGCTGTAGGCCAGCCCTTCGGGATTGCCCATCGCCACGATGGGTTCCCCCTGTTTGGCCGCGTCGGAGTCCCCCAGTTTCAGGGGTTTGAGGCCTTGGGTCGCCACACGTAACACGGCCAGATCCAGCTTGGTGTCGTGCGCAAACACCTCGGTCACCTCGTGCACTCGGCCGTCGCTGCCCTCCACCTTCAGCCGGCGGGCCTCTCCGATCACATGCCGGTTCGTGACAATCAGCCCGTCCTCGCTCACCACAAACCCGCTGCCGACCCCGTACTCGCCCTCCCTCCCTGCCTGCGTGATCTTCACAAGGGAGGGTCGCGTCAACTCGGCGATCTCCGCCACGCTGCGCACACCAGCCGGCGCGGCGCCGAAACCGGCCGTGTTCCCTACGGACCCTAAACCCACCAACAGCAAGAAGCGCAGCAGAGTTCGCATGCGCCCACACTGCCCTTTTTCAGGCGGTATCAAACCCAATTTCCTCTCAGCCCGCCAAAAAGAGAGGCCCGCGGCCTTTACAGCCGCGGGCCCTGTATTCCCTCGGGGACTTCCTGCTGCGCGACGCCTAGTACTCGCGCTTGGTTTTGATCCCCGGCTGGGGTACCGGGTAAAGCCCGTTGGCATCGGCAACCACGGGTGCCGGCGAATCCATTGTGAACTTGTCGGCGCCCGGGGCGAACTCGTGTTCGTGATTGAGCATTTCGTCGAGGGTCACTTCCTGCGCGGTGTGGGTGGCATACCTGCCCATGGAAGTCACCACACTGGCCATGACGCCCCGCTCCACCTCGTTGTAGGGCTTGTTGTTGAGGATGGCGTCGGTCAGATCCTGCCATTCATTGAAGTAAGGATCGTCCGCGATCTTCGGATCGGGGGAGGTCCAGAGCATGCTTTCCTTCAACGGATTCTGACCCTTGTAGATACTGGAGGGGCGGCCGCAGTCGCCGTTCTTGGAGATGATGGCCATTCCCTTGCTCCCGTGCGCGTAGCTGGAGTAGAGCGGCAGGGCGCCGTTCATGCAGCGGCCGTCCATGTACATTTTGGCTCCGTCCGCGAAGGTGTACTCCACCGAGTAGGAGTCAAAGTTTTGATCCACCCAGGGCTTGCCTCCGGGCGCCGTCCTGACGGTCCGCCCCCCCACCCCGTGGCACTTTACGGGCCAGGCGTTCTTGATCCAGCAGAGGTGGTCGACGTGGTGGATGTAAAAGTCGCTGAAGCCACCGCCCGAGGCCCACAGGAAGCTGTGAAAACGCGAAATCTGCCAGAGCAACTCGTTGGGCTGGCCCGGCCACGGTTCGGAAAAGGCGGAGCCGATGACACCCTGCATCCTGTAGCCGCGCAACAGGTTGACGTCCCCGATCTCACCGTCTTGGATGCGCTTCTGGACTTCCTGCATCGCGTGGCTGTGCCGGGACATGAGTCCCACTCCCACCTTGAGGTTCTTAGCGTCGGCCTGTTTGGCCATTTCGAGCATGCGCCGCGAGGTCGGGCCGTCCGCAGTGACCGGCTTTTCCATGAACACATTGAGGCCCTTTTCAATGGCGTACTGAAAGTGCACCCAGCGGAAAGCAAGCGGCGTGGTAAAGATCGCGATGTCTCCGGGACGCAGCGCATCCATCGCATGCTTGTATCCATCGAAACCTATAAAACGACGGTCTTCCGGAACATCCACCTGCTCGCTGAACTTGGCCTTGATCGAACGATAGCTGTTATCAAGCTTCTGCTGAAAGACATCCGCCATCGCCACCAGCTTCGGCTTGCAGGCTTGGCTGAGCGCGTTCACCACCGCGCCGGTTCCACGTCCGCCGCAGCCAATCAGGGCGACCCTTAACTGGTCGCTGCCCTGCGCAAAAACATGTGGGATTCCGACGCCCGAGAGGACGGAGGCACCCACGGTGACTCCCGCCGCCTTGACGAAGTCGCGGCGCGAGAACGGAGATGAGTTAGAGGGGTTCTGGGTCATCGGGACAGGTTTCGCGGTCGGGACGCCCCGGTCAAGAGGACAGCGTCGGAAAATGGCAGGCCGCCGCGCCTCCTCAGGGTCCGTCCTCCCCCACGGGACGGTTCCTGATTCCATGCGCCGCGGCTCCCGCTCCGAAGCGGAGGACCGGGTTCACTCGGAGCGCCGCAGCGGCAGCCAACTCCGGGACAACCTTGCAGATTCCCAAGGCGGAAGGCGTGGCGCACAAGGGACCCTGTGGAGTGGATGAGCACGCAAAACAGGCTCACGTTGAGGGGCAGAGGAGTCCAAGCGTGGCCTTCCCTTTCCGTTGCAGGCATCCCCCGAGCACTCCCCGGCTTCGCGATTTCGCCCGGTTTTGAGTCTGAGGTTTTAGGTTTTATTCCACCTTGGAGGGTGCCCCGCCGTCTTTGGAAGCGTCTTTGGAAGCGCTTTTGGCAGCATCGTCGCGGACCTCATCCCTTTGAGCGTCCTTGCCCGCCTGCTCCGACATGTAGGCGACGTACAGTCGGCGGGCCCGGTACTCCATCCTGAAGACCACGCTGCGTTCATTGAAAACCCGGATGCTCATGTCGATCACCCCGTCCTCAGATTCGCGTTCCCAGCTCGCCTGGTAATAATCCTCGCCGGCGGAAATTTTCCGAACCACCTCCGCCGCCTCGGTGGCTCCCTCAACCGAATGCACGCGAATCGGCTCCCCATAGAGGGCGCTCACAGCGTCCTGCACATTCACCGCCCACTCCAAAAAGGGCGTCAACGAATCGGGCTGCCGGTAGGCAACTCTCACGTAGGAACCCATAATCAGCCGCCCCTTGGAATCAGCGGTCAGCACTGCCTCGACCTCGGACCCAAGCAATTCAGCCTTTCTGTGGCGCTTGCCCGCCGTTTCCTTCCAGAGCGAAATCCCAGAGACTTCACTCAACTCTGTGCCGAATTTGATTCCCAAAAACTGATCCGGCAGCGAGGACGGCATGCCGGCGCGGCCCGCCATCGAAGTCCCGCTGGCCACCGTCGCCTCGGGAGACTCCGGCGGGGGGGCCTTGGAGGGGGGCGCTCCGGCCTGAGGGTTCGGGTCTCCGCCCGGCGGGGATCCTCTGGGAGGTGGTGGGGCGTTCACCGGTATTTGAGCGACGCCGGTCCCTTCAGTTGCAGTCGCGGCGAGGTCCCTGTCCGCCGTGCTCCCCGGGGCGCTCACCGTGTCCACAGGGGTGTCGACAAGGCGGGCGTCCCCCGGTTTCGGCCTCGCAAAGAACGACCCAAGGACAAGCCCAAAGGCAAGAGCAGCCGAACAAACCGCGAGGGCTGCCTTTCCCCGGAACACTCCCCACAAGGGATGCGAAGCAGGGTCGCCCCCGGCGACCTGAGAAACTTCCCTGAGTTGCGCAGCCAACCTTTGGATCTCCAAATCACGCCCCGCCAAAATCTGCCTCAACTCAGCCTCCGCCTCGGGACTTAAACCCTTGCCTCCAGCTTCCTGCACCCCCTGCGAAGTCACGTTTTTCTGCGCCGCCTCAAGCTGCACACGCAGCCCGTCCAGTTCTCCAAGCAGGTTCCTGAAGCGCTCCTCGGCCGCCTCCCGCGCCTGTTCGAGTACTCTCTGTTTTTGCGCCATCGCAGTCCGCTCGGCGCTCAGCGCATGCTCGGCGCTGGCGCCTGCACCCTGGGCCTCCAACAAATCTTTTCGCAGCCTTTGGAGCTCACCGTCGGGTTCGGCCTTCGCACGCTCCAAACGCCTTGAATCCTCGCGGAGGATGTCCCGCTCGGCCTCGAGGCTCTGCAGACGTTTTAGAAGCAGCCCGCGTTCCTCGGCGAAACCCGGTTCCTCCGTGCGTTTCTCCGCGGTTGCCCCAGCCAGATCAGATTGGAGGCGTTTCGCCTCCGAGGCGGATTCCGATGCCGACTGCTGCAAGCGCTCCAGTTCCCTCTGCTGCTGGTGCACCCGATTCTGCAGCGTCTCGATCTCACGTCGGGCCGCCGTGCGAGCCTCGTCCCTTTCCTTTTCAACCGCACGCACCTTCACCTCCACCTCAAGTCGCGCCGCCTCCTTCGCCTTCAGTGCGCGGTCCAGTTGTGCAAGTGTTGCTGCGGACTCCCTGCGCTCCGCCTCCATTGCTGAGGCAAGCCGCTCCAGTTCCCGGAAGCGGCCGACGCTCTCCTCCTCAGCCCTCTTCCACTCGACGTCCACCTCGGCAAACTTTCCCCGAAGCTCCGCCAACTCCCTCGCCGCCCGCTCGCGCTCGACGGCAACCTCCCGGTCCAAACGCGCATTCTCCGACTTGGCTGCATCCAAATCCTCGCGGAGGTTTTCGCCCTCCCGGACGGATTGCTCCGTGCTCTTTTTACACTCCTCCAGTTCCCGCACAGCCGCCGCCAGCTCTTTCTGCGACCGCTCTCCCGCGCTGGCCATTGCCTGCCGCTGGGCGAGGGCGTCCTTCTCCGCGTCGCGCAACCGCCGCTGCAAGTCTTCGCACTGTCTGCCCAAATCACCGGCCAGAACCTCCGCCTTTTTCCGGGCCGCCTTCGACTCCCTCAACTCGCTTGCGGCAGACGTCTCCTTCGAAACCCTGGCCTTTTCCTCGGCCAGTTGCTGCTCCAACTGCTGGTGTTGCTCCGCAGCTTCGGCAAGTTCCCGCTGCAAACGCTTCAGCTCGAGTACCACCTCCGCACCGGGTGCCCCGGACCGGGCCCCGCCCTCTTGCGCCGCAGCCGCCTCCTGCACCAACCCAAACGCGGCCGGATCCACTTCGGGCACCAAAAACAGGCCGCCACAACCCGGACACGTGCAGGTCGAGCCGCAAAGCTCGAACTCGGCCTCCATGCCCATCTCGCAGTGGGGACACTCGAAACTAAACGCCATTGCCTTGGGGAAAAAGAGGGACTCGCCGGTTCGACGGTGTTTTCCTAAAGGGAAATTCTGGGTGCGACCGGGGCGGAAATCCCGGGGTTCGACCAAAGGAGGGGATGGAACATTCCACCACTTTAGCCGAGTTGCGGTAATCCTCAACCTTCCCTTTCTTCTCAGTTGAAGCCCCCCCCCCGAAAACGCACCCTTCGAACCGATGAAACTCGATTTGGGCAAATTTACCGGAACGATTCTTGAATCCTACCGGCAGGCAGGAGGCTTCAACAACGCCGACCAGACCAACCTCCCCTCCAAAAGGGCGTTGGCCTCCATTTGCGAAGATCTGCTCCAGTTGGTCTTCCCCGGTTTTCACGACCTGGAGCCCATCCATTCCCAGCATCTCAACCGCGTCACCTCCCACCGCGTTTTTTCAATCGCCGACCGCCTCCTTGAGGAACTTGGCAAAAGCCTGCGCCTCGCAACCGCACCGGGGGTTCCCTCCGACGCCGAGGATGTACTCGGGGCGTTTCTGGAGGCGCTTCCGCGCGTGCGCTCCCTCCTGTGCACCGACGTCCAAGCCGCTTTTGAGGGGGATCCGGCGGCTTCCAGCACGGACGAGATCATCGTGGCCTACCCCTTTGTAGAGGCGCTGGCCATCCAGCGGATGGCCCACGTCCTTTATCATCTCGGCGTCCCCCTGCTCCCAAGGATGATGACCGAATGGGCGCATGCCCGCACGGGGATTGACATTCATCCCGGAGCAAAAATCGGTTCGCACTGCTTTATCGACCATGGCACCGGGGTGGTCATCGGCGAAACGGCCGAGCTGGGCTCGCACGTCAAACTTTACCAAGGCGTTTCCCTGATTGCCCGCTCCCTCTCCGGCGGACAGGCACTCCGCGGCAAGAAGCGTCACCCAACTTTGGAGGACCACGTGACCCTCTACGCCGGCGCCACCATCATGGGGGGCGACACCGTCGTGGGCGAAGGGTCCACGGTCGCCGCAAGCGTCTTCCTCACCCAAAGCGTCCCCCGCCGCTCCCTCGTCTTTTACGAGGAACGCCAACTTCAAGTCTTGGACAAAGACAAACGCGGAAAAGAATGGGACGACTGGTGCATCTGAAGCGCCAACCCACCCTCCAACCCAGGGATCCTCGGAACTCGAATCCCGATTTCCGACGATACCTCCTCTAACAGTGAGATTTATTCCGGATCATCCTTGTATGCTGCCCTCTCGTTGTCTGCCTGCCGCACTTTTCCTTCTTGCGCTCACTATCGAAGGCTTCGGAGCCGAAAAAATCCGGTTCAACCGGGATGTGCGCCCCATCCTCTCGGACACCTGTTTCCACTGCCACGGGCCGGATGAAAAGGAACGCAAAGGTGGGCTGCGCCTCGACGTGCGCGCGGAAGCCCTCAAGCCGGCGAAATCCGGCGGCACGGCCATCGTTCCCGGAAAGCCCGAGCAGAGCGAGATTATCACCCGGATTCACAGCGGCGACGCCGAGGAGGTCATGCCGCCGCCCAAACTGCACAAGGCGCTCACCGCCGCCCAACGGGAAACCCTGCGCAACTGGATCGCCCAGGGCGCCGAGTACGAAGGGCACTGGGCCTTCCTGAAGCCTGTCCGGGTGGAGCCGCCGCTTGCCACCCCCAATCCGATCGATGGTTTCCTGCGGGCAAAGCTGGCCGCCGCGGGCCTGAAACCCTCCCCCGGAGCGCCCCGGGAGGCGCTCATCCGCAGGCTGGCTCTTGACCTGACCGGCCTTCCTCCCGCCCCCGCCGAGGTGGCAGCCTTCCTTGCGGACACCCAGCCTGGCGCCTACGAACGCTTGGTGGACCGGTTGCTGGCCTCTCCCTCCTATGGGGAACACATGGCCGTCCCCTGGCTGGACTTGGCCCGCTACGCCGACAGCAACGGCTTTCAAACCGACACCAGCCGCGAAATGTGGCACTGGCGCGACTGGCTGATCGAGGCTTTCAACCGCAACCAGCCCTTCGACCAGTTCACCGTCGAACAACTCGCCGGGGATCTGCTGCCCGAGCCCACCCGCGCCCAGATCCTCGCCACGGGTTTCAACCGCAACCACAGGCTCAACGGTGAAGGGGGCCGCATCGTGGAGGAGTGGTTCGCCGAAACCGTCATCGACCGGGTCGAAACCACGGGCCTGACGTGGATGGCCCTCACCTTTAACTGCTGCCGCTGTCACGACCACAAGTACGACCCCATCTCGCAAAAAGAGTTTTACGAGCTCTTCAGCTACTTTAATTCCTGCGACGAAACCGGCGTGCTCGGCGAATTTGGCGGCGCCG
This sequence comes from Chthoniobacteraceae bacterium, assembly GCA_044376515.1. Classification (GTDB taxonomy): domain Bacteria; phylum Verrucomicrobiota; class Verrucomicrobiia; order Chthoniobacterales; family Chthoniobacteraceae; genus Chth-196. The sequence goes on from JBILKV010000108.1 coordinate 10,270, forward strand.
GTGGAAACCGCAAAGGGGGGAACACGCCCCCGGTGCTTTTCCTCCCAACCGAGGAGGAAACCACACTGCTCGCCAAGCTGGACGGAGAAATCAAGGCGACGGAAAAGCAGCTGGCAGCGGCTCGCAAAGAACTCTCCGCGGAGATCGCAGCATGGGAGAAAGACTTCACCTCAAAGCTCTCCGACACCGCCGCCGTCTGGAACAGCCCCCAAGTACTGGAGGCACGCAGTCTCGGCGGCGCGACTTTGGAACCGCAACCCGACGGCTCCCACCTCGCCACGGGAAAGAATCCGGCCCACGACTCCTACGAACTCGTCCTGAAACCCTCAGCGGCACAGCTTACGGGACTGCTGCTGGAAGTTTTCCCCGAACCATCCCTCCCCACCCGCAGCCTCGGGCGCGGCTCCACGGGCAACTTTGTGCTGACCGGCTTGGAGGTCGACATCCTCAAACCGGGAGCCACGGAACCGGAAATAGCCGTCTTCACCAAAGCCGAGGCCGATTACGAGCAGAAGGGATTCGAAGTCGCCAAAATCATCGAGGGCCAGCCCAAGCCCGCCCCCCGCAAAAGGAGCGCGGAAAGAAAAACCGGGAAGGCGGGCTGGGCGGTCGACGGGGCGGATGCGACGAAAAAAGTGCCTAGAAAGGCACTCTTCGTCTGTGACCCTGTCGACCTGCCGGAGGGCACGACTATCACGGTGCGGCTGATCCATGGCTCGTCCTTCGGGGACCACAACATCGCGCGTTTCAAAGTCCACACCAGCGCGCTTCCCCCGGCCGCCCTCTCCCTCAAGGGAGACGGGTTGCCCGAGGGGATCAAAACAGCCCTGCACAGAGAGCCCTCAAAACGCACGCCGCAACAACGCTCTGAAATCGAAAAGTTTTACGTGGCCAACACCCCGAACCCCGTGCGCCAGTCCGAGGACCGCCTGAGCGATTTGCGCAAGAAATTCAAGGAAACCACGGACTCGCAATACAGCTCGATGGTGATGAAGGAGGTGGCCTCCCCGAGGCAGGCTTTCATCCTGGCCCGGGGCGAATACGACAGGCCCTCGCAACCAGTGACCCGTGGGCTGCCCGCAGTGCTGCCGCCCCTTCCGGAAGGAGTGCCCAACGACCGCTTGGGGCTTGCAAAGTGGCTCGTCTCTGGCGAGCACCCGCTCACCGCGCGGGTCTGGGTCAACCGTGCGTGGGAACGCATCTTTGGCACAGGCATTGTCAAGACCACCGAGAACTTCGGCTCTCAGGCGGAATGGCCTTCGCACCCGGAACTTCTGGACTGGCTCGCGACGGAGTTTGTCCGCTTGAACTGGGACATGAAGGCGATGTTGCGCCTCATCGTAACCAGCGACACCTACCGCCAGTCGACGGTCGTCACTCCCGAGCAACTCGCCAAGGATCCGGAAAACCGGTTGCTCACGCGGATGCCCAGACTGCGCCTTTCCGCCGAGACGCTGCGCGATCAGGCCCTGAGGGTCAGCGGCTTGCTGGTCGACAAAATCGGTGGCCCCAGTGTCCGTCCCTACATGCCGGAGGCGGTGTGGGATGAAACCAGCGTGTACGGCAATCTGCGCAACTACAAACCGGACGAGGGGGAGGGACTGTACCGGCGCACCCTGTACACCATTTGGAAGCGGACGGCCGCGCCGCCCTCGATGCTGCTTTTCGACAGCCCGAGCCGGGAGATCTGCACGGTCAAACGCAGCCGCTCCAACACTCCCACACAGGCCCTCGCACTCCTGAATGAGGTCACCTATGTGGAGGCGGCACGCAAATTGGCCGAGGGCATGCTTCTCGAAGGCGGTGCCAGCCCCGAGTCCAGGGTGGAATGGGCTTTCCAACGGGTCCTCGCCCGCAAGCCGGATGCGTTTGAGCGGGAAACCGTCACCCGGAAACTCAAGGCGCGCCTCCAAAAGCTCGCCCCCGAGGAAGCAGCGGCGCGGCAGATGATCACCCTCGGCAAATCCAAACCGGCGGACTCCCTGCCGCCCGCCGAACTCGCCGCGTATACCGTCACCGCCAACGTCCTTCTTAACCTCGACGAAGCCGTCACCCGTCCCTGAACTTATGAACTGCAACGATTCCCAATTTCTCGGCCTCGACGCCACTGCCCGCGAGGCCGTCACCCGCCGCACCTTTCTGCGTCAGTCCGGGGGAGGCATCGGCATGGCCGCCCTCGGTGGCCTGCTTGCAGGGGACGCCTCCGCACAGGGGCGCGCGGCGATGCTGCCGGGCTTTCCGCAGCACTTCCCAAAGGCGAAGCGAATCATCTACCTGTTTCAAAGCGGGGCCCCTTCGCAGATGGATCTGTTCGATCCCAAGCCGGAAATGGTCGCCCAAAAAGGCAAGGACCTGCCCGATTCCATCCGGAAAGGACAGCGGCTGACGACCATGACCTCCGGCCAGAAGTCGTTTCCAATCGCGCCGAGCATTTTCAAGTTTGGCCAGCACGGCCAGTCGGGCGCGTGGTTCAGCGAGGTGATGCCCCACATGGCGGGCATTGCCGATGAATGGTGCATCGTCCGCTCCATGCACACGGAGGCCATCAACCACGACCCGGCCATCACCTTCATGCAAACCGGCTCCCAGCTCGCCGGACGGCCCAGCTTTGGCGCGTGGACCGCCTACGGCCTGGGCAGCGAAAATGCCGACCTCCCCGCCTACGTCGTCCTGACCAGTTTCGGCACCGGGCGCAAGGCCGACCAACCCATCTACGACCGGCTCTGGAGCGCGGGTTTCCTGCCCGCCAAGTACCAGGGGGTAAAGTTCCGCAACAAGGGCGAACCGGTCCTGTACCTCAACAATCCCGCGGGCATGGACCGGGAACTGCGGCGCGACAGCCTCGACGAACTGGCCGCGCTCAACCAGCACCAGCACCAACAAGTGGGTGACCCTGAAATTCAAACACGGATCGCCCAGTACGAAATGGCGTTCCGGATGCAGGCCAGCGTGCCGGATCTGACCGACCTTTCCAGAGAACCGGAAAGCGTTCTGGCGAGCTACGGTCCCGAGGTTCGGATGCCGGGAACCTACGCAGCCAACTGTCTGCTGGCGCGGCGTCTGGCGGAGCGGGACGTGCGCTTCATCCAACTGTTCCACATGGGGTGGGACCACCACGGCGGGCTGCCGCCTGCCGTCCGCGGCCAGTGCAGCGACACCGACCAGCCCACGGCGGCGCTCATCAAGGACCTCAAGCAGCGGGGGCTTCTCGAGGACACGCTCATCGTGTGGGGAGGCGAGTTTGGGCGCACCATCTACTCGCAGGGCGCGATCACTGAGACCAGTTACGGCCGCGACCACCATCCCCGCTGCTTCACGATGCTCCTTGCCGGAGCCGGGGTCCGCAAAGGGCTGACCTACGGGGCCACCGACGAGTTCTGCTACAACATCACCGAGAACCCCGTGCACGTGCACGATTTGAACGCCACCATTCTGCACCTGATGGGCGTCGACCACAAACGGTTGACCTTCCGCTATCAGGGACGGGACTTCCGCCTCACGGACATCCACGGCGAGGTGGTCAGGGACCTCCTCGCCTGACGCCGCTGCGCCCGGAACGGCCCTGCGGCGGGCTTGTTGACGCCAAGCGGCACGCCTAACCTCACAAAAAACCAATGGAAATCATCCAGGAAGCCTTCATCGACTGCCCTTGGTGCGGGGAAAGTTTTTCCACCCAGATAGACACTTCCGCCGGAGACCACGAACACATCGAGGACTGTACCGTATGCTGCAGCCCGATCCTCGTCAGCGTGGAGTGTGAACCGGGAGAGATTCTTTCCTTTAACTGCAGCCGCCCCTGAGGCCGGCCCGGGAGAACACCCACTATTTCATGAGCCTCACCCCACCACTCCGCGTCGAACTCATCAACACAGGCTCGGAACTTCTTTTGGGGCAGGTGCTCAACACCCACCTGCAGTTTTTGGCAGACGCCCTCTGGCCACTCGGTCTGGGCATTGCGCGCCAAAGCACGG
>JBILKV010000281.1:0-4733 GCA_044376515.1 Chthoniobacteraceae bacterium
GAACCAGATCAACGTCGTCCGTCATCTCGGCCCAGGCGTAGTCGATGGGAAACACCCACCGTTTGTCGTGCGGCGTGGACGACAGCACCGTGTCGGCATGGCGACTGGTGATGCGCACCGCGTTGGTCTGGCCGAACTGTTCGACCACACTGGCGGCTTTGCCGTAAAAGGGTCGGACTTGAACCGCGGCTTCAAAACGCGATTCAGACTGCTGAAGCAGCATCATTACATTCGAACTGTAATGCTGCACGAAAGCGGCAGGAACGTGGAAAGACATGGCTAGGGAAGGCCCTTGGAAGGCCGTGAAAGAGGCGCTGTAGCGCCGGTTTGGTGTTTCCCTGGGCTTATCGTCCGCTGGACGGGCCTCCCGAAAACGGGGTTTTGGATTTGCAGCCTCCTCCTTGCGGGGCACCGAGCTTTTGTGGAGCCGGGCGTTGTCCCTTGCCACTGCACCTTGCGAGCGGCTGGAAAAAGCTACGTACGCGTATTACTATGGCGTGGGCACTGGGTCACGCAAAAAAAGATGCAAACCATCAAAATCCTCAGTTGGAACATCAACGGGCTCAAAAAAAACTGGGACACCCTGCTTCAGCTGATGGCTTTGGAGTTGCCGGAAATCGTTTGCATCCAGAACTATCGGGCGCACAACTACGACCATCCCTACACCATCGATCTCGGGCTGCCCAAGGACGAGAACATCCCGGATGGCGAGCTATGGACGTGCAACTACTCGCGGATCACCGCCAACCTCCACACCTCCAACGGAGTCGCCGTCTTTGTGCGCTGGGCCTTTACTCAAAGCTACAGCACCCACGGCAAGTTCGACGAAAACAACAAGCCGGTGCCGGACACGGGCTGGGTGTATCACAAACACGCCCGCTTTTTTGGGACAGGTCGGGTGGCTGCGGCCGACTTTCAATACTTCACCCTGGTCACCGTGCTGGCTCCGGCCCATTCACAGAAATCAAACAGCTTGAAACGGTTCTTGAAGCGCGAACAGTTTGACGGCGATTTACGCCGCTTCCTTTTCGATCTAAAATCAGTCACCCAGGTGGTGGTGACGGGCGACTTCAAGGTGGCAGCTGAAGATGCTGATGCCGACCCATTTTTCAAGATCCGTTACTACAAGGGAGACGGCAAAATACATTACAAGGACATCCCGCCTTTCTCTTTCAAACGCTGGGAAATTGCGGACCCCGAAATCAACTGGATTCCCCTCCAAATTGATCCCGAACTCCGGCGCCGGTTCAAGGGCTACCTCTCTGACGGGCTTTACGATGCGCTGCGGCTTTTCGACACGCGAAGCCAGCTTTTCACTTGCTGGCCCCTCAGCAAGCCCAAGCCCGATGAGCCCGACCGTTTAACCAAACGGCAGCTTAACATCGGCTGGCGCACCGACTATTTTTTACTGTCCCCAGCGCTCAAGGACTGGGCGCGGAACTCCACCGTCCTCATAAACGTCATGGGCTCGCGAAACGCACCCATCAAACTGGTGCTGAACCTGCCAGACCCAGACAACCCGCCACCCGTCCCTCCACCGGAGCCAGAGGTCCCCAACCAACCTGTGCTGGACTGGGACCCCACCTACACGGGAGGCGATCCAAGCAATCCGTACTTCGTTCCTCCCGGCGACTAGGCTATTCGCCCGCAAACGCCACCTCATGCAGCCGGGTGAACCGTTTCACCGCCTCGGCTTCCCCAGCCAGATAACGCGCCGCAAACGCCTTGTCCCTCTGTAACAGCGCCAGTTCTTCCTTTGCGCCTTCCTTGGTCGGGCCGGCTGCCGGAGCACTGCCCCCGGCAAAGCTGTCCTCCTTCAGTCCGCGCCCCAGCTTGGCCGTCAGCTTCAACAAATCGCCCGAGCCGAGCGCAGCCTCCAGCTTCTCCACACTGCCTTCCAGCCCGAACTCCCGCACCGCACGTTTCCCGAGCCGCACGTTCTCCTCAAACTCGCCCGCCCATTCCTTCCGGACGGCCGCCAACTGCTGCGCACGCTGCGAAGCCGCCTCCTCCTTGGCCTTCTGTTCCCGCGCCGCTTGAAGTGTGTCCTGCCATGCGCTGAGCCCCGTGGCCTGCCGGGCGGTCAGTCCCAGCTTATGGTACGCCGCAGCGCTCTCCAGATCAGGTAACTGATAGTCCTCGGGCTTCGCAGGGCGCCCCAGCGCCTTGTAGACCCGGTCCCAGCCTTCGCTGTCGGTGTCGCCTTTGGGCAGGGGGAGTTTCTCGCCACCCACCAGCTTCTCCAGGTTGCGATAGCCTTGCGCCATCTCGGACGGATCGTTCCAGCCTTTGTTCTGGATGAACTCGCGCAGTTCCGCATCACCCACATTCTGTAGCCAAGGGGGCGATTCTTTTGAGATGGCCCCTGCTGAAGCAGAGGAGGTTGCATCACCTGAGGACGTCTGGGAGGGCGATCCTTGCGAGATGGCCCCTTCGCCCGTGTTCACAGGCTGCTCAATCAACAGTTCGCTTGCCGTGCTCATTCAGTTTCCTCCTTCAGTTGTGTGATCTCCCTGTCAGCCATGTGCAGATACTGCTGAATGCGGTTCCACACCTCCCTGCGTCCCTCGGCCATGGCCATTGCCAGCGGATCAATCGCCTTGCTCACCGGCGACACCACCGCAGTAGAGGTTTCTGCACGGCAGAACCGTTTCAAGTCAGCCAGAACAACCTCCGCAGTCGGGTGCACCCTGCCGTCCCCGTCCAGAAACAGACGCCGGTAGCTTTGCCGCCGCTTAAAAATCCGCTGCCACAATTTCGTCATGACGCTCATTGGTTGAGTTTAAGGTCGAGTCCGGCGTCCAGAGGCTCCAAGCCCTGTGTGATCTGGAGGTTCGTCAAATCTCTGACGGCCTGACCGCCCACCATCGCGCCGGCCTGCGCCAGCATCGTCGGGTTCAGCGCCTTCATGGTTTCCTTCATCCGCAACACCTCTTCCACGGGGCGCAACAGCTTCTCAGGCACCCCGTTGATCTCGGCCAATTCCCGGACGATGGCGTCCCCGTCAAAGTTGAACATGATCGTCGGATCGACCTGCGCCAGTGTGGTGGCACTCTCGATGGTCCGCACAATCGCCAGCCCTTCCTCGGCCCGCTGCGCCTTGTTGAGCGGACTGGTGTATTCCACATCCACCAAGCCCCCGGCTTCCTTCAGAATGGCAGGCATCGGTGGCAGCCAGCCCATCTGATCGAGCAGGTCCAATTCCCGCTCCACCATCGGCCCTAGAAACTCGCTCTGCTGCCGGCCCATGGTCGGGGCAAGGAGCCGCGCCTTCTCCTGCGAACGCAACATCGCCTCCGCAGCAGTCATCCGGGGGATCGCCACCAGCACCTGCGTAAGGGTGACAAGGAACGCTTCGTTGATCGCCTTTTGCCGGCGTTCGATCATTTCGTCCCCGATGGCGATGTCGCCCCGGAACTCCAATGCCTGCACCGTCGGATTGCCCGCGTCATCGACGCCGCCAAAGTTCAAGGCGCCCGGACGCAGATCGAACGCGGAAAGCGCACCGTCCTCTTGTAAGAGCAGAGGCGGGTCCAACGCCTTCTGGCCGGCCTTGAGGATCGTCTTGGTCATCTCCTGCACCATCTTGATCTCGGGCAGCACAGTCATTGCCGGCGACCTACCGTACACCTCCTTAGGCCCGGTTGTGTACCGGCCCACGGCATAGGGAAAGGTGCGAAACCCGCCTTCGCTGACGATCTCGCGGCTCCGAAGGCAGATGTAGTACGAGGCGAACCGCATCCCCCGGTAGTTCCACGCCATGCGGTCGGGAGCGTCGTTGGGCAGCACCACGTGCAGAAACTCATGCAGCGCGTCGGGACGTTCGCGGGCATCGTCCACGATCTTCTCAGGCAGCACAGCCGCACCAAAGCGCTGCACCGCCTGTTGTGCAGTCAGGAGCGCCTTGCGAAACACCGTGTCCACCAGCCCGTGCGCGTTCTCTGCAATGCAGACCTCGGAGATGTGGACCGACCTGTAGCGGAGTTCGTCCCCCTCGCTTTCGATGAACATCACGCCCGTGCCGAACGCGCCCATGGACATGAAGGCGTCGTTGGTCTGGGAGGTGAAGTTCGCCCTGGGGGCGTACCGCATCGCGAAGAGCAGGTCGCAGACGCTGTCCAGCCAGACCCTTACCTCGGGGTCCTCCTTTAGCTCAGCCCGCTGTGAGCGAAGCCCGTGCCAGCGCTGGGTGCGCGGGATGAGCATGGACTCCATCGACGCGGTGAACCGCTCCAGGGCGAGACAGGCCGTGGCGTCGTAGATTTTCTCTGTGTGCTTCTCGCCCGGATTGCGCCGGCCCATGAAGAAGTCGGACCGGGGTAGGACATGCTGCGCGACCTCGGCCCAGTGCGACTCCCAGAGGACGCGCTCAGAAAGGAGGCGTGCGTGACGGCGCAGTAGTTCGTCGGCTGAATGGGGCATGCTGATGCCCCGTAATCGTTTCGCCTATGGACAGCGGATGTCTAACCCTTGGAAAAGCACGCAGGCATTCAATCTCGGTTTCCTGCTAAAACTTGTAGGTCACCCTCGCGCGGAACATCCTGGGTTCAGCCGGATGGAAATGAATGTCGGGGACTGGGTCCGGTTCATTGCGGAGTTGGCTGGGGAGACGGCTCTCGTAAAAGTACTCGATATCCCGGTCCTTCCGGTCGAGCACATTGAGGCACTCCAAAACCCCCTCCCAATGCGTGGTCCGATAACCGACGTTGGCGTTGACCGTAAATGTCTGCCGG
>JBILKV010000109.1:0-14163 GCA_044376515.1 Chthoniobacteraceae bacterium
CATGTGCTGCGCGACGCACTCGACGGTGGCGTCGATTTCTTTTTTTGAAAACCGGAGGCGGGTCAGGATCTCGGCGGCCATCTCCGCCCCGAGCTTGTCGTGCCCGTTAAAGCGGATCCTGCCTTCCGCCGGGTCCACCGAAAAGGTCGCCGGTTTTGCAATGTCGTGCAGGAGCACCGAGAGCAGCAGGGGCGCGGAAACTTCTCCGGGCAGGAAACCCAGCATCAGCCGGACGTGCGTCCAAACGTCCCCCTCTGGATGAAACTGGGGTGGTTGTTCGCAGCCCTTGAGTGCGTCCATTTCGGGGAGGATCTGCCGCAGCAGGCCGCTTTGGTCGAGCAGGTCGAGGCCCCGGACGCGTGCCGGGGCGTGGAGTGTTTTGAGCAACTCCTCGCGGATGCGTTCCGCGCTAACCTCCACAATCGCGGCCGCATGCTTTTGCACCGCAGCCCATGTGGCCGGTTCGATCTCGAAGCCAAGGACCGTGGCGAAGCGCACCGCACGGAGCATGCGCAGCCTGTCCTCGGCGAAACGCGCCTCAGGATCCCCGATGGCGCGCAGGACGTTGGCCTGCAGATCCGCCTGTCCCCCAACGTAGTCGCGGAGTTGGGCGCGGACCGGATCGAAAAAAAGGCCGTTGACGGTGAAGTCTCTCCGGCGCGCATCCTCCTCGGCACTGCAGAACTGGACAGACTCGGGATGCCTGCCGTCGGAGTAGGTTCCGTCGGAACGGAATGTGGCCACCTGAAATTCGTGGCCGTCGGCGAGGACCGAGATTACGCCGAAGTGCGCGCCGACCGCGACCGTCCTGCGGAAGAGGTCCTGTACCCTCTCAGGCCGCGCACTGGTGGCGATGTCGTAGTCGTGGGGCGGCACACCGCGGAGCATGTCGCGGACGCACCCCCCCGCATACAACGCCTCAAAACCAGCTCCCTGCAGGCGTTCGACGATGCGGCGCGCATGCGCTTCGAGTGGAGTGGTGGAAGCCATCTAGAGTTGGCGGGCGGCCCGATGGCGCTGCCACGGCTAGCGTTTTTTCTGAGTGGCGGCGGTGAACCAGTCCACAGCGGGAGGGGTGTTGCGGCCTGCGGTGTGGCGCTGCACGTCGCGCGGACCAGCGCCTGGTCCGGAGCCCGGCGCGCCTTTGGGTGCGCGCGGACCGATCTCGGGGTTGGTTTTGAGTGAAAGGGAGATACGCTTCCGCGGGATGTCCACTTCGAGCACCGTGGCGCGCACCCGCTGGCCGACCTTCATGATGTCCGCTGGGTTCCGGACGAACTCGTCGGAGATCTGGGAGATGTGCACAAGCCCGTCCTGGTGCACGCCTACATCCACAAACACGCCGAAGGCGGTGACGTTCGTGACGATTCCGGGCAGTTTCATGCCGGGGGTCAGATGCTCGACCTTGTCGACGCCTTCTGCGAAGGAAAACGCCTCGAACTGTTGGCGCGGGTCGCGGCCGGGCTTGGCGAGCTCGGATACAATATCCTGCAGGGTGGGGAGGCCGATTTCGTCGGAGGCGTATTTTTTGGGATCGATCTGGGCGCGTTTGGCGGAGTCCCGCATCAGGTCGCCGACCGAACACTTCAGTTCGGCGGCGATCCGGTCGACGACGGGGTAGCGTTCGGGATGCACACCGCTTGCGTCGAGGGGATGCTCCCCGTCGCGGATCCGGAGGAAGCCCGCGGCCTGCTCGAAGGTTTTCGGGCCGAGCCCGGGGACCTTGAGCAGTTCCCTGCGGGACTTGAAGGGGCCGCATTCATCGCGGTGGGCAACAATACTTGCGGCGGTGCGTCCGTTGAGGCCCGACACGTAGGCGAGGAGGTGTTTGCTGGCGGTGTTGAGTTCCACTCCGACCTTGTTCACGCAGGAGATGACCACGTCATCTAGACAGCGTTTGAGGGCGTTCTGGTCGACGTCGTGCTGGTACTGGCCGACTCCGATGGATTTGGGGTCGATCTTCACCAGTTCCGCCAGCGGATCCATCAGCCTCCGTCCGATCGAGACGGAACCCCGCACCGTCACGTCGTGGTTGGGAAACTCCTCGCGGGCCGCCTCGCTGGCCGAATAGATCGAGGCGCCGCTTTCGTTGACCATGACCACCGGGATGCTCGCAGGCAGGCCGAGTCCCCGGATAAAGCTTTCGGTTTCGCGCGACGCGGTCCCGTTACCGATGGCTATGGCCTCGACCTTGAACTTGGTTACCACCGCACGGACCATGCTCGCCGCCTCCTGCTGTTCGCGGGCGCTTTTTTCTGGGTAAATCACGTCGTTTGCCAGCAGCTTGCCCTGCCGGTCGAGCAGGACCACTTTGCAACCGGTGCGGAAGCCAGGGTCGATCGCGAGCACGGTTTTCTGGCCGAGGGCCGGCGCCAGCAGGAGTTCACGCAGGTTTTCCGCAAACACGCGCACGGCCTCCTCATCGGCGAGTTTCTTGAAGTGAACGCGCGCCTCTCCCTCCATGGCAAACCCAAGCAGGCGTTTGTAGCAGTCTTGAACCGCTGCCTTTACCTGAAGGCCGGCTGGAGACGGGTTCTTCACGAAAACCCCCTCGAGTATGCCAACGGCCTGTTCCTCCGGTGGGGTGAGGCGGGTGAACAGGAAGCCCTCCTCCTCGCCGCGGCGCATCGCGAGGATCCGGTGCGAAGGGGCCTTGGCTGCTGGTTCGCTCCAGTCGAAATAGTCTTTGAACTTCGAGCCCTCCTCTTCCTTGCCCGAAACCACTTTCGAACGGATGACGCCTTGGTTGACGTAGAGTTCGCGGAGTTTCGCGCGTGCGCCGGCGTCGTCGTTGATGCGTTCGGCAAGAATGTCCCTTGCGCCTGCAAGGGCTGCCGCCGCATCGGGCACCTCCTTGGCCGGATCGACGAAGGCGACTGCGGCAGCCTCAGGGTCGGTTTCCGGAGCCTGTGCCCAGAGGACCTCGGCTAGTGGCTCGAGGCCGCGTTCGCGGGCAATGGTTGCCTTGGTGCGTTTTTTGGGGCGGTAGGGGAGATAGAGATCCTCGAGCACCGAGAGGGTTTCGGCGGCCTCGATCTTGGTTTTGAGTCCGTCGTTGAGCAGATTGCGCTCGAGCAGGGAGTGTAGAATGGAGTCGCGGCGCTTGTCGAGTTCGCCTAGTTGTTCGAGTCGGTCGCGCACGGCCGTGATCTGGACCTCGTCCAACTCGCCAGTCTTCTCCTTGCGGTACCTGGCAATGAAAGGAACCGTGGCCCCCTCCTCGAGCAGAACGGCGGTGGCTGCAACCTGGCGCACCTGAAGTTTGAGTTCCTGGGTGATTTTGAGGATGTGCTTTTCGATCATGCGGGTGGCTTCTAAAGGAATAGTTTTGAGGCGCTCCTGCTTGGAGTCAATCGGCGGATGGCGGGTTTTGCGCAAGGCCCCTGTCGGGGCAGGGGAGCAAGTGCCAGGCGGGCCGGAGGCGGTTCCCAAACAGCAGAAAAGACAGCACCCTCAGCAGAAAGGGCAGCGCCCTTCACCCCCGGCACCGCCGGAAGCACGCTGGGGAGCTGCCCTCTTTTCCGATGCCCGGCCGCTTGTGTCGGGCGGCCTTTTGCCTAGCCCTCGATCTTGGCTCCCGCACGTTTGCGGGCGTTGGCATCGAGGATTTTTTTGCGTAGGCGGAGGCTCTTCGGAGTGGCCTCGACGTATTCGTCGGGACCGATGTACTCGATGGAGCGTTCCAGTGTCATGACCAGGGGGGGCTGCAGGGAGATGCCCTTGCCATCGCCTTGGGAGCGCATGTTGGTGAGCTTCTTTGCCTTGCACGGGTTGACGGGCATGTCCTCAGGACGCGCGTTTTCGCCGATGATCATGCCCTCGTAAATCTCCTCCTGTGGCCCGATAAAGAGACGGCCTCGCTCCTGAATGGATTCCAGCGCGTAGGCGGTGCTGATGCCTCCCTCCATGGCGACAAGCACCCCGTTGTTACGGGAGGGAATCTCGCCTTTGTGCTCCGCGTATTCCTTGAACAGGTGGGACATGATGCCGTGGCCCTTGGTGCTGTTGACCAGGTCCGTTTCAAACCCGATGAGACCGCGGGTTGGCGCGACCGCCTGCACACTCACCGTGGTCGGCAGGTGTTCCATGTTGACGATCTCCGCCCTGCGCGAGGCCAGCGACTGGAGGATGTCTCCTAGGTTTTCCGTCGGCACCTCCACGTACACCGACTCCATCGGTTCAAGGAGGCCGCCACTTTCAGAGCGGCGGAAAATAACTTCCGGTCGGGAGACTAGAATCTCGAAGCCTTCGCGGCGCATTTGCTCGACCAGAATGGCGATCTGCATTTCTCCGCGGGCCTTGATTTCAAAGTGACCGGCCGCGTCGGTTTCCGCGACTTGAATGGAAACGTTGGTGCGGGATTCGCGGATAAGCCGCTCTTTGACTTGGCGCGCGGTGAGCAGTTTGCCTTCGCGTCCAGCCAGCGGGCCGTCGTTGATGCAGATGCGCATCGTGATGGTGGGTGGGTCGATGTCGACGAAGGGAAGGGGGTCCCGCGTGTCCGAATCGGTGATGGTTTCTCCGATGAACACGTCCTCGAACCCGCAAATCCCTACAATGTCCCCAGCCGACGCCTCCTGCAGCTCGATTTTGGCTAGGCCCTGATGTCCGAAAAGGGCGGTGACGGTACCCTTTTCCTTGCTCCCGTTGGCATGAATGCACCAGACGGTTGTGCCCTTGGTGATTTTGCCGGAGACGATGCGACCGTAGGCGATGCGGCCGAGGTAGTCCGAGTAGTCGAGGTTGGAGACAAGGAACTGGAGGTGGTCGACTCCCGTGGGTTTGGGGGCGGGGATGTGTTTGATGATGGAGTCGAAGAGAGGCAGCATGTCGGCGCTCTGCTGGTCGATCTCAAGTTTTGCAAATCCGTCGCGGGCGCTCGCGTAGACGACTGGGAAGTCCAGTTGCTCGTCGTCGGCGCCCAGTTCCATGAAGAGCTCGAACACCATGTCGAGCACCTTGTGGGGGCGCGCGTTTTCGCGGTCGATCTTGTTGATGACGACGATGGGTTTGGCGCCGTTGGCGAGGGCCTTTTTGAGAACGAACTTGGTCTGCGCCTGGGGGCCGTCGTGGGCGTCGACCACCAGCAGCACGCCGTCGATCATCTTCATGATGCGCTCGACTTCCCCGCCGAAGTCGGCGTGCCCGGGAGTGTCGACGATGTTGACGTGGTAGTCCTTGTAGCGGAAGGCCGCGTTTTTGGCGCGGATGGTGATGCCTTTTTCCCGCTCGAGATCCATGGAGTCCATGATGCGGATCTCGGAGGAAATGGCCTGATTGGCGCGGAAGGTCCCCGACTGCTTAAGGAGTTGATCCACGAGGGTCGTTTTGCCGTGGTCAACGTGTGCGATGATTGCGATGTTTCGGATGTGGTCCATGATCTGACAAAGGGAAGAAACAGAGGAGGTGACCACCTTGGGGGGAGGCGGCCCCTTCGCCCGTTTCAAAGGGGCCAGCAGGGAGGTGAGACGTTACTGTCGTCCCTCCCCCGGCTGAAAGAGGCTGGGGAATATGCCCCCGGACTGGAGCAGAAGCAAGGGGGGAGACGATTTCCGCGTTGCCCCCCGCAAATGCGCCTCCATCACCGCATCGGTTCAGTTGCCCGCCGCGCACATCCCGAGTCCGGAGGCGGGTACGGGAGTCTGATCCGTCCGGCTTTTTCGATCGTATGAGACGAAACCGGAATGGAGATGGCAAAAAAGGTGACCTACTCCTTTTCAACGTTCGTCTGTTAAAGGTCGGCACGGCACGGTCTCGCCATTTGAACCCGGACCGGGCCTGTAGATTTTTGGCGCGGTCCCCACTCGGCTGCCGGGAGTGCCCTTTCAGGAGGGATGCGCTCGGGCGGCGATCAGGCGCTCTGTTCAAGCATCCGCCGGATTGGTAGTTCCGCGCGGGCGCGGATCGGCTCGGGGATCAGGATCTCCGGTTGGAGGGACTCCAAGGCGTTCCGGAGTTTCTCGAGCGTGTTCCGTTTCATGAAGCGGCAGTCTGCGCAGGCGCAGTTTTCCGTGGGACCAGGAATAAAGGTACGGTCGGGCAGCTCGCGCCTGAGCCGGTGGAGCATTCCCGACTCGGTGACTATAATGAAAGTGTCCGACGAATGGCTGCGGCAATAGCCGACCATGCGTTCGGTGGAGCAGACCTCATCGGCCAAGAGGCGCACGGCGCGGGCGCACTCGGGATGGGCGACGACCGGTGCCCCGGGGTGTTCCTGACGGATGCGTTCGATGCTTTGGCGGGTGAATTCAAGGTGCACGTAGCACCCGCCCTTCCAGAGTTGCATGGGACGACCCGTTTGTTCGGCCACCCACTGGCCCAGGTTTTCATCGGGAACGAAGAGAATGTTCCGCTCCGGCGGGGCCTGCTCAACGATGCGCGCGGCATTCCCGCTGGTGCAGATCACGTCGGAGAACGCTTTGACTCCCGCCGAACAGTTGATGTAGGCGATGACGTAGTAATTCTTGTCCGCGTGCTCTCTCAGATAACCTTCCAAGCTTTCAGCCGGACAGGAGTCTGCTAGCGAGCAACCCGCATCCAAGTCCGGAAGAATCACCGTTTTGGAGGGATTCAAGATTTTGGCGGTTTCCGACATGAAATGAACGCCGCAGAAAGCGATGACATCCGCCTCGGTTTGGGCCGCCTGAATGGAGAGGCCAAGAGAGTCCCCCACAAAATCAGCAACTTCCTGAATCTCTCTGACTTGGTAATTGTGGGCGAGAATCACCGCATTTTTCTCTCTCTTTAACCGCAGGATTTCGTCCGCCAAATCGACACCGGAGGCATTCATCCATTCCACGATCGCACAGCAACTGGGAGTGCGCAAGCCGGTGACTGGTTTGAAAGGGGCCAAAACCCTCTTGTCGAAATCACTTGCCTCCTGCGTTCGAACAAGCTGCCCTTGAAAAACGATGAAAACCCCCATACTCGCATTTGTCTCATCGGTTGCCTTCGCCGCAGCGGCCCTCGCTTCGGACGGTTGGTTGGTCGACTTTGAAAAGGCGAAGGCGCAGGCCGCAGCCGAAAAGAAGGATCTTTTGCTCGATTTCACCGGTTCTGATTGGTGCACATGGTGCATCCGCCTGCGCAAGGAGGTCTTTGACGAGGAAGCCTTCAAAAAGGCCGCCCCGGGCCAGTTTGTGTTGGTGGAATTGGACTTTCCGCAGGACAGCTCCAAACAGCCCGAGGCGGTGCGCAAACAGAACGAGTCGTTGCGGGACGCTTTCGGCATCGAGGGGTATCCTTCCATTATTTTGACCGACGCCACTGGAAAACCTTACGCCCAGACCGGTTACCAGAAGGGTGGAGTCGCCGCCTACCTCAAGCACCTCGACGAGTTGCGTGGGAAAGTGAAGGTCCGGGATGCAGCGTTTCAGCGGGCCGAGGCAACTGCTGGAATCGAGAGGGCGAAGGCCCTTCAGGAAGGCTTGGCCGAGTTGCCTGATAAGTTGGTCGCCGCCCACTATCGCTCGACGCTGCAGCAGATCCGTTCATTGGATCCGGAGGATACGCTGGGAATAGATGCAAAGTTTGGGGCGATGCAGGCAATGCGCCAGTTAGGCGTGTTGCTGAAGGGTAAGCAACCGGCGGGGGGAGGGGAGGTGCGTGCGGAGGCGGACCGGTTTTTGGCCGAGTACCCGAAGTTCAATCCCCGCCAGAAGCAGCAGGTGCTCATGGAAGTGCTCAACTTTTTGATGCCGCCCAAGGACAACAAGGTCGCTTTGAAGCTGATGGAAGATGTCAAGGCGCTCGATGCCGAGAGCGAGGAGGGCAAGATGGCCGAACAGATTCGTTCAAGGGTGGAAAAGATGATGGCCAAGTAGGGGCTTCTCCTCCGCTTGTTGTCGGCCGACTGCTTTGACAAACACGCGAGCTCGGGTGTACGCTGCACGGCTCGAAGAGCTCCGTACTCAATTGCCAATGCGACTGGGGCGCCGCCGATTTGGCAGGGGGATCTTGTTTTTCCGGTTTTTCGAAACGCCCCGCCATCCAACCAGTACCTATGAACAGTCACCTTGTCGAAGAAGCCCTTAAAAATGTCCCCAACCTTCAGGTGTTGGTCAACATTGTGAGCAAGCGCGTCCGCCAACTCAACCAGGGCGAGCGGCCGCTGGTGGACGCCGGGCTGCGCACGGGCTTGGCGGACGTCGCCTTGATGGAGGTCATCGAGGGGAAGTTGTCGCTAGAATATCCAGCAGTGGCCGCCCAATTGGAGGACTAGCCTCCGGAGCCTAGGTTTTCTGGGTCGCATACTTAGCTTGCCATTCCGGTCACCCCCTTGACTGGCATCTCTTGTTTTCTACGATTTGGGTCCCCGGAAAAGCGAGCCTCGCCGCCGGAGCTCCCGCACTGCGCCGTGCAATTCGGAGAGGCCTGTGGATTTTCGGTCGCAAAATCTGCGCCCATCCTCCCATCAGTGGATTCTTCGCTCCAAGCTTCTGCCCTGATTTGAACCGCGGTTTTTATGAGCACCGAGATCTCAGTAAACCGAAAGGCGCTGCGGGACTTTCATATTTTGGAAAGGATTGAGGCGGGCTTGGAGCTTCGTGGTACCGAGGTCAAAAGCATCCGTCAGGGACACTCCAACTTGCAGGGGGCTTTCGCTCGGGTTGAGAACGGGCAAGTGTTTCTATACGACTTGGAAATAAGGCCTTACGAGAAGGCTAGCCATACGCAGCATGTCGCCAAGAGCCGGCGCCGGTTGCTGGTTCACAGGCAGCAGATCACCCGTCTGTTTGAGCAGACTCATATCAAAGGCAACGCGCTGGTGGCCCTCCGCTTGTATTGGAAAGGGCACCGCGTGAAGGTGGAGATCGGAGTGGGATCCGGAAAAAACAAGGCCGACCAGCGGCATGCCTTGAAGGAGAAAGCCGAAAAACGCGAGGTGGACCGCGAGGTTTCGCGGTTTCACCGCACGGGCAGCGGGAATTCGTAAACCGGCACAGGAATTGTGAGCCAACCCTTCGCCGGTTGATCCGCGGAGCGTGCCTCCCGTAGACTCAGCCATGGTCATTTCCCAATCCCTTGAATCCGTCCGCCCGGGCCTGTGGACTTGGCAGGCATACGACTTGGACGTGCGCACGGATCTCTTCAGCACGGCGGTGATGGCGGATGCGGGGTTGGTGATCATAGATCCGATCCGTCTGGTCGAGAGTGGAATGGAGGAACTGGCGCGGCACCGTCCGGTGGCGGCGATCATCCTCACCAACGAGAACCACTCCCGCGCCGCCGCGTGGTTCCGCAACCGGTTTGCCGCCCCGATCTTTTCGCACCCCGAGGCAGTGGGCGCCCTGACCGTAGCGGTAGATGGAACGCTTCGACCGACTCGTCCCGTTGCGGGAAACTTGAAGGTGGAGGAGCTCTCCGGGGCGGCTGCCGGGGAAATCGCCCTGCTGCATCCCGATGGCCTGATGCATCTGGGGGACGCCGTCGTTAATCTGGAGTCCACGGGTCTCGCCCTGCTCCCCGACAAGTATTGCGCAGACCCCCGGTCGCTCCGGGAGTCGCTGCGAGCGCTGTCGCTGGAAGGCGTCGAGGTAGTCACGTTTGCGCATGGTCCCGCCTTGGTCGCGGAGGGGGGCGCGAAACTACGGACACTCTTCGGTCTCTAGACTGCCGGAGGACGGGACGAGTGGGCTTCCCGGAATCCCTCGGATTCGCTGCGGCTCAGGCTGGCGCGCACGCGGAGGGCGTGGCAACCTTTCCGGGGTGACCCAAAGACTGAGTTTCCAGCTGAGGCAGCCCTTTTTTTCCGTAGGTTGGATCCTGTGTTGCAGTAGTTTGGTATCTGTGGTCGCGCAGGAGCCTTCGCGTGGAGGACTCGAATCAATCACGGCCCAGGAGGTTTCCAGGCTGTTGGAGCAGAGCCAAATGGCGGTTTTTCAAAGAGCCGCCCCCGCTGTGGCGGTACTCGAGGCCGAGCTTCTTCCAGAGGGCGATGACGCTGGAGAACTTCCCGCCGGCGAGCCCGCCTCGAAGAGGGCTGCCCGCAGCGAGGGTTCGGGGTTTGTGGTCCGGGAGGATGGGGTGGTGGTGACAAACCAGCACGTGGTCTCAAAGGCGCACCGGATCGTGGTGCGATTGAGGGATGGACGCCGCCTCGACGCCCGCGTTCTGGGGATCGACGAGCGGACGGATCTGGCGGTGTTGCAGGTGCCAGCCAGACAGTTGCCGGTGTTGGAGTTCGCAGACAGCGACTCCGCGGTGGTGGGCCAGTTTGTATACGCCATTGGCATTCCCTTTGGTCAGGAATGGTCCTTCACCTCGGGGATGCTCAGCGGGAAGGGGCGCACGCGTCTGCTTGCCCCAACCAGCCTGCTGCCGCTGGTGGAGGATTACTTGCAAACGGACGCCCTGATCAACCCAGGCCACAGCGGCGGCCCGCTCCTTGACCGTCATGGACGCGTTCTGGGCATGAACACCCTCATCACCCGCACCGAAAAGGGACTGGCCTTCGCCGTGCCTTCGAATCTGCTGCGGCAGACCGTTTCCCAGATTCTGGATGCGGGCAAGGTTTCGCGTCCCTGGCTTGGGATCCGGGTGGAAACTCTTGGCGACACGCAGGTTTTGGGGGAGCGCTTGGCGGCGGCGGGCCGCGGCGTCGTGGTGCTTGCGCTGGAGGCGGACGGACCCGCTTTCCGGACGGACCTCCGGCCGGCGGATGTGATTCAGTCGGTGGACGACAAACCGGTCGGTTCCGCTTTGGATCTGCAGCGCGCGTTGTCTGCGCGCAAGGTGGGGCAGTCGGTTCGGATCGGGCTCTGGCGGATGGGCATCCAAAAAACGGTGAATATTCCGTTGGCCGAACTGCCTCCGACGCCCCAACTGGTAATCGACTCCGCTCGTCCCCAGCGAGGCGCGGTTTCAAATCAGGAGCGCTTCGGCCTCAAACTGAGGGAGGTCAAGGGACGCGGGGTCCGTGTGGAAGGGGTCGAGACGGCGAGTGCGTCGGCGCGCGCAGGCCTGCTTGCAGAGGACGTGCTTACGGAGGTGGAGAACCGTCCGGTCCGCACTGCGGCCGACTGTCTGGCCGCATTGCGCGCTGGCATGGCACGGAGCCCTGCGGGCGTCCTCGTCCAACTTGAACGGGAGGGGTTGCGGACCTTTGTGCTGCTGCGCCTCGACTAGCCCTACTTCGCGGACTGATGGGGACAAAAAAGGTGAACCCTTTATTTTAAATGTGGCTGTATTAAAGGTCGGCGCTACACGGTCTCGCAACCTCTGTCCACGACATGCCTGCGCCCCGAGGACATCAGGCTGATCCAGTTGATGGGCACCTGCGGGATGACACCGGCGTCGCTCAACACCGTCTCCAGGCTGATGTGGCCAAACTCCGCCGCCCTGAGACGAGCCGCCGCGTGGAAAAGTAATTCGCCCGCCGGATAATTCCGAACCGGATAGAGATAGACCCCCTTGCACACACGCCGAAGAACGCCGGCCTTGGTTGCCCGTGAGAGGAGGACAGAAAGTTGTCCGCACTCGGGGACGGTAGAGGCGAGATCGGAAGCGGCAAAAATGCAGTGGTCCCGATCGGCAAGCGATTGCAAGGTTTCCCGGAGTTTTCAAAGGGCTGCACCTCCATGACAGTGCAAATCCTTGCAAAAAGTGAAATGATTTGTATAGTTTCTGGGATTCGTCTTCTTTTCAGCACACTTCGACCACACACACGAGGCGTTACCCTCAGAACGCGTCGGAACGATGGCGTTGCCTCTACGGCTGCGGTGCGACGCGGATGGGAAGATGGTAGCGGGTGCCCTTGAGGGTTCCGGTGCGAAGGAGGGCCTCCTTCTGTACGAGGTCTTGCAAGTCACGGGTGGCAGTGGCTCGCGAGGTGCCGGTGAGGCGGATGTAATTCTCGGCGCTGAGTCCGCCTTTGAACCCACCCGGCCCCTCGCGCATCATACGGGCGATGGCCTTGTCCTGTCGTGCGTTGAGTTGGCCTCGCAGGCGGTCGTAGAACTTGGTCTTTGCGATGAGGAATTCGACCAGCTCCTGTGAGTGCGCCTGGGCATCGAGGACTGTCTGCGCAAAATAGACGAGCCAGGCGGTGATCTCGGTCCCCTTGTTGCTCCGCTCCAGCAGTTCGTAGTAGGTCTTGCGGCCGCGATTGATCGACAGTGACAGGGCGATGAGCGGAGCGTGCCCCAAGCCTTCGGAAATGGCTTTATCTGAGACGGCTCGACCCATCCGGCCATTCCCGTCTTCAAACGGGTGGATGCTGACGAAGTAGAGATGCGCAATCCCGGCGCGGGTCAGGATGGGCAGCGGTGCCTCGCCCCCCGGCGATGTGCGATTGAACCACTGCATAAAACGATCCATTTCCGCCTGAATCCCTGTCGGTGGCGGCGCCTCGAAGTGGATTTTGGGATCGTGCAGCGGCCCTGACACGACCTGCATCGGATTGGGGCCGGTGCGATAGCCGCCAATATTGGCGAGGTCGCGCCTTCCGTTCATCAAGGATGCGTGCCAGCGGAAGAGCAGGGAGTCGCACATTGGCGCATCGAACTCGCGGTAGAGCGCCACCATCATTTGGGAGATTCCATGCTCTGCGGGCGGAATCTTGCGATTGTCTGTGGCAAGGCCAAAGTCGCGGCGGATGGAGGACTGCAGACTGTCGCGATTCAAAATCTCGCCCTCGATTTCGGAGGTATTGAGGGCTTCCTCGCTGATAAGCTCGACCGTGATCTGCTCCCTGTCGCCTTCAGAGATGTGGCGTATGCAACCCGAGAACACCCCCGATTGCTGCAGGAACTGAGCCTCCATAGGATCCAGTTTGCCCCTCTCGAAACGGAAATCGGGCCAATCTGCTTGCTGCCAATTCCAGTGGGGGCGGGCGTTCATGATGCAAAGGCTGCTCGCTTATACATCACACCAGCGGCGAATCGTGAGCGATAAATAAAATGGGTATTGGAAATCCCTTTTTGCGTACGCATGGGAGGAGGGGCCGAGTCAGCATTGCGCGTTAATTTGCCGGCTAATTATGTGGAGCGGCAGTTGGGGGGATATTCGGCGTATCGAAGCCTGAGCAGGGCGTCTGGGCGAACCTTCTGGGCGAATGGCGAGAAGCGCCCCCTCGCCAGCCAGGCGGTGAATCCCTCTTCGGAGAGTAAGGGGGATCCGCCCGATTCCACCCGCCGTTGTGTGAGGGCCGATTCTTAGAAGGACACTAGGAATTCCCATGACGCCGGACTACCACACAGATCAAATTATCGGGGCTCTTCAACCACCGGAGGGCAACCCTTCGCCCGGGATGGATGCGGTGGAGCAGGAGCTTCGGGCCTCCTTGACCCGGATGCGGCGACTGTGCGCGGAGTTGTTACGGCAACACACACGGGCAGAGGTCGAAGGGATGCTTGAGATGGCGCTTTTACCACCGCCAAAGGTTAGTCCTGTGGACGGGGTGGGGCCGGAACGCTACGCAGCCGAGTACCGTAAGGCGGAGGAAGCGCTGCGGCGGGAGCGGCAGGAGGTTCTGGGGGTGACGGATGTGGTGAAAGCGTTGCTAATGTTGGTAGAATCCCCAGAGGAGCGGGTTCGCAAAAATTTGTCTTTGGGTGTGAAGGATTGAAGTGCAGCAGGTTGCGCGCGAATTACTGAGGACATCGCTTTTCGCCCGAACTGATAGGAAATCCCCTTTCGCGTCCGCATGGGGGAGGGGACGAATCAGCATTGCGCGCTAATAGGCTCCGTTGGTTTAGCTATTGGAATCATTAAATAGATGCTTAAAATACCGCTCCGGCGCATTCAGGAAATCTCTTGTAAGAGAATAGTGTTCGGTTTCTTTATAGGATGTTTCCTGAATGCCGTTTTCATCGAAAGAATACAAGGTGGCTTCTGGGTATGCCAATAAGATTGGAGAGTGACTGGCAATAATAAATTGAGCCTGATTTTGACGTTCTAAGTTGTGGATTGTTTTGAGGAACGATAATTGGCGTTGTGGGGATAGCGCGGCCTCTGGTTCATCAAGTAAATATAATCCCTTTTCAAATCGGTTTTCAAACAGCGCCAAGAATGATTCGCCGTGGGACTGATGATGGAAAGATTTCCCTCCATATGCGTGCATGTCTGAAACTTGATCTAAATATGTTGCAAAGTTGTAAAAGCTTTCTGCTCGCATGAAGAAACCTTGAGTCGTTTTTGGAAGCCATGACAATGTCAGTGCTC
>JBILKV010000282.1:0-4727 GCA_044376515.1 Chthoniobacteraceae bacterium
TCCGGCGAAAACCCGAACGCCGTCAGGCTCCCCGCCGAGACCAGCTCGAAATCGCGCGACACCTGCCCCTTTTCCACCCCCACACAACGCACCCTGCCCGTGGACTCCGCAAGCAGCAGCCTTTTGCCGTCGGGACTCAGGGCGCTTCGAACCGCGCCGCCCGCCGCGTCCACCGGTGTCCGCACGATCCCGGCGGATTGCCTGCGCCATATCTTGACCTCCCGAAACCCGCCCGACGCCAGCAACTGGCCGTCCCGGCTGAAATCCAGCGAGTGGATCAACTCGACGTGCGCAGCCCCCGCCGGGAGCGAGGCATCGAAGAGCGTCGCAGAGAGCTCCCGAGCCGCCAAATCGTACAAGTACAGCCGGTCACCCCGGGAACAGGCCGCAAACCGCCCCTCCGGCGCAACGGCCACACTGTGAATGGGGTGCACCCGGATCGGCAGAGGCCGCAGCGCCACCGTCTCGGAGCGCTTCACGGAATCCTTCGCCCCCTGATCAATCCATGCGCGGAGCACCGCCAACTGTTCCGGCTTGAGTTTAGAGGCGCCCGACTTGTTGTCCTTGGGCGGCATCACCGAATCTCCCAAATGCGCGGCGCTCTGAAAAACGAGGCTGTCTGCGCCCTTGCCGGGAAGTGCGCCCGGTCCGGATTCCCCGCCTTTCCGGAGGAGCTTGGGCGACTCGAGGTTCAACTTCGCCTTGGTGGTGGTCTTGTTGTGGCAGGGGATGCAGTTGCTCTCGAGGAACGGATGCACGTCCCTGTAAAAATCCAGTTGGCCCGTGGCCCCCTGCGCGCACGCCTGGGAAGCGAGCGCGCCTGAAAGGGCCACGGGCAGGGCAACGAGGGCCAGATAGACTGTGGTGCAATGTCGCCCCATAACGCTCACTTCGCGTCCGCGGCCTTGACCCGCACCCGGATGGGTTCGGACACGACAATGTCGACGATTTCCTTGGGCGCGGCGACTTCACTTACGGACTTCATCCGCTTGAGCACGTCGGCCTTGGCCGCCTCCATCGCCTTCATTTTCTCTCCGGCGGCCTTGGCCTGCGCCTGAATCTCGGCCGCCTTTTCAGCAGGCGCTTCCTTGACCGCAGCGGTGGTCTTCTGCAGTTCGGCGGCTGCGAGGGCTGCCCTTTTCTCCACTTCCTTCTGCTCCTCTTCCACCTGCTTCACCGCTCCCGGATTGTAACTGTACTTCGAGACGACGCCGCCATGGACGGCAAACGCATAGTCGCCGGGAGTCAGTTTGAGCGACGCGAGGTCGAGCACGACCTCGGACTGCGGCGCCTTGGAGGGCACATCGACGGCAGCCAGTCCGGAGAAGTCCGCCCCCAGAGGCTTCAGCTTCACAGTCCCCCCGGGGAATTCCCCGCGCCAGAGGAGTTTTAGAGGGATGGTGACCTTCTGACCGGCGACCGCCTCGTAGGGTTGGTCCTGGCCGGCAAGGATGGTGAGGGGCGTTTGCTCCGCCCCCCCCACGGACACGGGCATGTCCGCAAAAAGCCGGGGCGCGGGCACCTCGCTGGAGTGATCCTTCACGGGCCAGGCCATGGAGGCAGAGGGGCATTCGCGCCGGACATCCGCCCCATCGATCTTCGCGCGCCCGAACACGCGCGCCACACTGAACCCGCGCGGTGCGTCCTCCGCCGCTGTCAGCAGGAGGGTGCCGTGGTTTTTTCCCGGCGGGATCCGCAGGCCGGCGGCCTTGACGCCCGGGGGAAGGTTTTCCATCTCGATCTGGATTTCCCCATCAAAACCGTCGCGGCGCAACGCAACAACGTCAAACGCCATGGTGGCCCCGCCCCGCAGAGCAACAGGCTTGGAGAGATTGGCACGGTCGCCGTTGCGCAACTCCATGTGCATCGCCCAGGAGGCCAGCGAAAAGTCGGGGGCGGGTTTGCGTACAAGCAGTTGGTAAACATTGCCGGGATCCGACCGGGTGCCGCCGAAAAGGTCGCGGATTTGGAGCCTGTAAGTCCCGTCTTCCTTGCATTCGAACTTTCCGAGGCTGTCGGGACTTCCAACATCGTAGGGCACGCCGTCGTAAGCATAGCCGGCGCTGGAAAGTTTCACCGGACTGGGAATGTCATTGAACTCGGCGACATCGGTCACCACCTCGCCCTCCGGGTTTTTGACGACCTTCTGCAGCAGCACGAATGGATCCGTAGGAAGGGCAAGCCGGGCAGAAACCGCTTCCACCCACCAAACCTCGCCCTTCTTCGCTTCGAACTCGTAGGTGTCCACGTCCCCAGCGGTCGCAAACGCCCCGCGAATTGCGCAAGGCAGCTGAATTTTCTGCGCCTGCGCCGCCTTGTTGTTGGGCTCAACCTCGTCCAGAAACGGGGTGGCGACCGGGTCGATTCTCGGCACGGATGCCGAACTGACGGCAAGGGTAACCGGTTGCCGCTTAACCGGTTTTCCTGTGGCCAGTTCCGAGACCGCCAGGCGGTAGAAATTCTCAGGCCCGCCCTGGTAGGTCAGGCCGTGAACCCTCAGCGTGTACTCCCCATCCGCCGGCGCCGTAAAATCAATGAATGCGGTGCGCCGTTCCGCCAGCAGCTCCCGGCCCTGCGGGTCCGAAAGGAGGAGCACCGGGGTCAGCCGTGAATCGACGCCGGTCGTGGTGCAATCCAACAATAGACGCGCCCCCTTGACCGCCTTGAATGTAAAAAAATCCACGTTCCTTGCGGTGGTGAAGCCGTTGAACACGGCCCCCGAAGCGAGTTCCACAGCCGTTTCACGGGTGAGGTTCGGCTTGGTGCGAGCGACCTCCCGGAGCGTTCCGACCGAAAAGCAGCGCGCCGAGGACATGCCGAGGCGCGTGAGCAAACGGGCCTCGTAAAGTCCGGGCGCGGCGTCGGGCGTCGCCTTGACGACAAACTGGTTTTTAACGATCTGGCCCGTGTCATCGCGCTTGCTCTCCGCGGTGATGGCGGGCGTGGAGAACACCAGTTGCGGATTCTCGTCGATGTGATCGCCGGTGACCGTCACCTCCACCGAATTTCCGACCTGGACTCCCATGGGAAACACAGTGAGAAGACGGGGAGCGGGAAGCACGACGAGTTGCGCCGGACAACGGTTGGCGCCGGCAGTCAAAGCGCCACACAAAAGAAGGAGTGCAGAGATACGGGGGGACATGGCTCAGTGGTTGAAGAGAAATTCCTTGGTGTTCACGAGGGCCCAGATGAGGTCCTCGTAAGCACTCTTGCGCGAGGCGGCAGGAGCCACGGGTTTGCCGTCGGCGTCCTCTCTCGGTTTCTTGATATGCGCCAGGGCGATCTCCTCTTCGGCGGACGTTGGCGGTCTGGAAAGGGCGGCGGCATACAGTTCGCGGAGGTTCTCCTCGTCGGCTGGATTTTTCGCGAAGCGCGCGGCGCGTCCGTCGGCCTTGGCGAGTTTGCCCTTCATTTCGGCAGCATTCATGAGGTGAAGGCTCTGAGAGAGGTTGGAGCTCTGCACCCGCTCGCATTCACAGGCGCTGTCCCCCTCGGGCCGGCCGAACACCGCGAGAAAATAAGAAGCCCGGTTGTAGCTGTTGTCCGGAAGCGCGATCGCCTTGGTTCCGGCGGGAAGGTCGGCGAAGTCCGTCGGCGAGCCGGTCAACTGGTCAACGCCGTCGAGCAAAACCTCCGCATTCAGACGCTTCGGATAGTAGTGCGAGAAATTCTGGCGGTCCGCGGCATTGTGGGAATTAGGCTTGGAAGCCAGCTGATAGGTGGCCGAGCGGGTGATCTCGCGTACGAGGGACTTGAGATCGTACCCGCTCTTGATGAAGTGCGCGGCCAGAGCCTCCAACAGTTCGGGATTGGAAGCCGGGTTGGTATCGCGGATGTCGTCCTCGGGTTCGACCAGGCCGCGGCTGAAAAAATGCTTCCAGTAGCGGTTGACCAACGCCTTTGCGAAAAACGGATTGTCCTTGGCGCCCATCCATTCTCCCAACATCAGGCGAGGATCGTCATCGGGCGGGATTTCAAGCGTAGGGGAGCCCAAGCCGGCCGGCTTGATCATCTGCTTGTTTTTCTTGTTCTCGCCCATCGCCACTCCCCGCTTGTGGAAAATGATCGACTGGCTCGCAATCGCCGTCGGACGCCGCCCGATCTGGGAGAAAAAGGCAGCCAGGCCGTAGTAGTCGTGCTGGCTCCAGCGTTCAAACGGATGATGGTGGCACTGAGCGCAACTCATCCGCACCCCAAGGAACAGCTGCGAGACATCCTCCAGTTGCTGCTCCGGAGTCTTGACCTGGTTAAACCACGCCACCGGCGGATTCTTGACCGCCTCGCCCGTGGCCGCGAGCAACTCACGCACCCACTGGTCGTAGGGCCGGTTGGCCTGCAACCCGTCCCGCAGCCAGGAATGAAACGCAAAGCTCGCGGGCGTCCCTTTATCCAAACGCTTGTTGCGCAGCAGCGCCGCCCATTTGTTCGCAAAATAATCGGCATAACCGGGGCTGCTCAGGAGCGAATCAATGAGCGCCTCGCGCTTGTCCGGGGCGTTGTTCGCCAAAAAAGCCTGGGTCTCCTCCGCGGTGGGTAGATGCCCGGCGATGTCCACGCTGGCCCTGCGCAGGAAAGTCGCGTCCTCCGAGATCTCCGAGGGTGGGATCCCGAGCCGCTTCAGATTGGCGAACACCAGTTCGTCCACAAAATTGTGCGCCTTCGGGAGCGGCCCCATGGGGGCTCCCAACGGGACCGACGCGGAAAAGGTCGCCACACGCCCTTGATAC
>JBILKV010000110.1:0-14148 GCA_044376515.1 Chthoniobacteraceae bacterium
TCCATAACGGAACGGTTTTGCCCAAGCACCTCACTGAAAAGGGCCACCGGTTCCTCCAGCATCGCCTCGCGCAGAGCCGGATCCTTGAGGTGGGTGACGCCGTTGATCCGCTCCAGTCCCAGCCATTGATCCACAAAGTGCCGCACAAGCCTTTCGGAGCGCGGATCGGCCAGCATCCGTCTGATTTGCGCTCCCAGAACCTCCGGTTGCCGGAGACGGCCGGCCTCGGCCAGTCCGATCAACTCTTCGTCCGGAACGCTTGCCCACAGGAAAATTGCCAGACGACCCGCCAATTCCACCTGGCTGATGCGGGCCGGGGTTTTTGCATCGGAACGGGCACCCTCGCGCGCAGTGAGGTACAGAAACTCCGGGGTGGCCAGGGCCGTGGCCAGCACCTCCGTCATCGCCTCCTCAAATGTGGCAAAGCCGGAGCGGTGCTTCGCGAACAGGCGGAGGAAGGGTTCGACTTCGCCGTCCGCAACGGGCCTGCGCCACGCGCGCCGCAAGAAACGCCCCAGCACCTCGCGCCCGTACAGCGTCTCGTCGGATTTGCGGGCGCTGTCGAAAAAGATGTGTGTGTGTGACTTCGGCGGCCACTGCTCGTAAAAGGGCGCGGTGATCTCAACGTGGTCGATGACGACCTTCAACCGGTCCTCCCCGCCGGGCGCGTTGGAAATGTTCCGGATGTGCAGGAACTCGTCCCTCCGCGGAAAGGTGGTGGAGAGTTTCCGGAAGGGATTGCGCTGGATGTCACTCAGCGGCACCTCGAAGTGGATGAACTCCGGGTCCTCCGCAGATGCCGTCACGGGAAGATCCTGAATGCTGACCGTCTCGCTGAAGCTCGCGTTGTTGCTCGTGTGCGCGCTGAACACCAGACGGAGGCTCGCGTACTCGTCGGGTTTCATGCTGGTGCGGCCCGCACGGATCCGGACCCGCAGCACTCCGTCATCCGGGAGAAAGCGGTCCAGGTTCAGCTTCATCTCCCCGGCCGGCGGCAGCACCCACACCACGGGGGAAACCGGTGGAACCAGCCCAAACCGGGCATCCTCCGTGGGACGGGCCTCGCCCTGTTGTACCTGGAACCCCTTGCCCGTTTCGCGGTCAAAGAGGTGTTGCTCGTTGCGGCGCGCCTTGTAGTCCGTCTTCTCCGGGTCAACGGCTTTGGCGGTCTTCACCGAGGCGGCGGCCTCCAACTGGCCGGCCATCGGCAGGATGTAGGTCACCGGCTTTGGCTGCGCGCCAAACACCACGGCCCGCTTGAGCGCGTTCAAACCCAGCTCACGGTAGGTTTGGAACTGCATAGAGGAAATCTGCAGCAGGTCCGAGCGGTTTTGAAAGCCATCCTCCGACGCCGTCTCGGGCGGCAGCTTGTCGGCGAAGGAGAACTCCAACCCGAGCAAATCCTGCAAGGCGTGGTTGTATTCGTACTTGGTCAAACGCCTGAAGGAGGACTGCTCCACGCTTCCCCTGCGGAGCACGGAGGCCTTGTGGATCTCCTCCCCGAGCCACTGCACAACCACGCCCCTCGCCTCGTCGGAGAGTTTTTCCTCACGCGAATCGTCCGGCGGCATCTCCCCCTTGACGAGCGTGTTGTAGACCTCGCGCCACCGTTCCACGTCACCGCCTTGGAGCAGATCCGCGTTCAGTTTGTCGAGCCGCAGCCTGCCCTCGGTCTTCTTGGGCCCGTGGCAACCGGCACAGCTCTTGGAAAGCAGCGGTTCAACGATCCTGTGGAAGTCGGCCACGTTGGCCACGGCCGTCTCGCCAACATCCTTGTCGGCGGGCGCCAAGGGTTTGAGGAAGCGCGATTTCTGGCGCCCCTGTTCCCGCACCGCCGCGAGGGACACTCCCGGTTCCGCGGCTCCGGCATGCCGGCAGAAGAGGGCACCCATAAACACAAGCACCATCAACGGGTTGAGCATTCGCGAGACTTGGTAAATCATGATTCACTGAGACAACCCGCGGAAGAGCATGCCTGCTAGGCCCCAAAAAGGGGAACTTGGCGGCGGCAAGACCGTGCCACAAATAGCAACCTGGACCGTCCCTCCCCCACCCCATGATCTCGCACACTCTCCGCACCCTGCTCACCTTTTTGTGGATTTGCCTCCCCGCCTGCCTGTTGCCCGATGCGCTCAACGCCGCCCCCGACAGCCGAAGTGAGCGTCCACCGAACGTGATCCTCATTTATACTGACGACCAGGGCTACGGCGACGTCGGCGCGTTCGGAGGCAACACCGCCAAGACTCCCAACCTGGACCGCATGGCCAGGGAGGGCCGCAAATTCACCGATTTCCACGTAGCGCAGGCGGTGTGCTCGGCCTCGCGCGCGGCTTTGCTCACCGGCTGTTACCCCAACCGGATCGGCATCAGCGGAGCTCTCGGTCCCCAGTCCAAACACGGATTGAGCGCGCACGAACTCACCATCGCGCGGATGTTAAAACAAAAGGGCTACGTAACCGGGATGGCCGGCAAGTGGCACCTCGGACACCATCCCGAGTTTCTGCCGACCCGGCGCGGCTTCGACGAGTTCTACGGCCTGCCCTACTCCGGCGACATGTGGCCGCATCATCCGGAGGCCAAACCCGGCACTTATCCGCCCCTGCCCCTCTTTGAGAACGAACGCGTAATCAACCCGGGTCTCGAGCCAGCCGATCAGGAGCAACTCACCGTCCAGTACGCCGAACGCGCCGTGCGCTTTATCAACCGCCACAAGGCTGAGCCGTTTTTCTTCTACCTCGCTCCCAACATGCCCCACGTTCCGCTGTTTGTGAGCGACCGCTTCAAGGGCCAGTCCGGTGCGGGCCTCTTCGGTGACGTGCTCATGGAAATAGACTGGGCCGTCGGCGAGATCCTGCAGGCGCTCTCGGCAAACGGACTCGATCAGGACACCCTCGTCATCTTCAGCTCCGACAACGGCCCGTGGCTTTCCTACGGCAACCACGCGGGCTCCGCCGGCCTGCTGCGCGAGGGCAAAGGGACAGCCTTCGAGGGCGGCCACCGGGAGCCCTGTATCATGCGCTGGCCGGGCCACATCCCTGCGGGTTCGATCTGCGAGGAACCGCTGATGACGATCGACATCCTCCCCACCCTGGCGCGGTTGGTGGGCGCGGAACTCCCGGGGCATCCCATCGACGGAGTCGACGTCTGGCCGCTGATCGCTGGCCAACCCGGCGCGCACAACCCTCACGACGCCTATTATTTCTACTACAACAAAAACGAGCTCCACGCCGTCCGCTCCGGGGAATGGAAGCTCTTTTTCCCGCACAAGGCCCGTACCATGGAGGGCCAACTCCCCGGGGCTGACGGCAAGCCCGGAAAATACAAGCCGCTCGCCGTGGGCCGGGAACTCTACAACCTCCATAACGATCCGGGTGAAACACGCAACGTTGCGGACGCACACCCGGCAGTGCTGGCGCGTCTCGACGCACTCGCCGAGAAGGCGCGGGCCGATCTGGGCGACGACCTCACCAGCAGGGCGCCCACCCGCAGCCGACCCGCGGGATCGGTGCAATGAAGCGGGGCATCCAATCCCATGCATCAAACCCGTCTCCGCAGCCGCCCGCCATGGCGACGAGCACCACAGAAAATCTGAGCCAGCCTCAGGTGTATGCGGTTGAATCTGTGCACGGTCCGCAGATGCGATAGATGAGGCGGAGCATTCTGATTTGGTTGGGATTGAAATTCTGGGATGAGCGGTGCGGCGGACGCGGCCGCGGAATCGAACGATTTCAAGCGGCCTGTTGCCGGTAGACCGCGGCGCAGTCATGGTGATGGGGTGGCGTTTTCTTCCAAACAGATTTCTTCCCCCAGACTTCCGGACCCGACGGGAAACCTCTGCGGACACCTGCCGGAGGCACGGGACAGCGACGCGCTCCTCGGAGCGTTCCTGGAGTCCGTCGAGCGGCGGCGGATCTCGCTCTACCCGGCGCAGGAAAATGCGGTTCTGGAGCTCTTCGACGAAAAGAACGTCATCCTGAACACCCCCACCGGCTCGGGCAAATCGCTGGTTGCCACCGCCCTCCACTTCAAGGCGTTCGCCCAGGGCCGACGCTCGGTCTACACCTGCCCCATCAAGGCGCTCGTCAACGAAAAGTGGATGGCACTTTGCAGGGAATTCGGCCCCGAAAACGTCGGCCTCAGCACCGGCGACGCCACCGTCAACCGAGACGCCCCCATCCTGTGCTGCACCGCCGAAATCCTCGCAAACATCGCCCTGCGGGAGGGTGCGGCCTCAGGGATCGGGGATGTCGTCATGGACGAGTTCCACTACTACGCCGACCGCGAACGCGGCGTCGCCTGGCAGATCCCGCTGCTCACCATGCCGGGAACGCGGTTTCTGCTCATGTCGGCCACCCTTGGGGACACCGCCTTCTTCGCGGAGGCACTCACCCGGCTGAACGGGCTCTCCACCGCCACCGTGCACTCCACCGACCGGCCCGTGCCGCTTGAGTTTTCCTACGCGGAAACTCCACTGGCCGTCACACTCGAGGAGCTGGTCGCATCCGGAAAAAGTCCGGTCTACGTCGTCCACTTTACGCAGAATGATGCCGCCCAAAACGCGCAGAACTTCACCAGCATCGCGCTGTGTTCCCGAGAGCAAAAGGCGGCGATCGCCGAACGTCTCGAGGGTTTCGCGTTCAACAGCCCCTACGGCGGAGAACTAAAGCGCTTTCTCCGCCAGGGCATCGGACTGCACCACGCCGGGCTTCTGCCGAAGTACCGGGTCCTCGTGGAGGAGCTTTCCCAAGGCGGACTGCTGCCCGTCATCTGCGGCACCGACACGCTCGGGGTTGGCATCAACGTTCCCATCCGGACGGTTCTCTTCACGCAGTTGTGCAAATACGCCGGCGAGAAAACAGCGGTGCTCAGCGCGCGCGACTTTCACCAGATCAGCGGCAGAGCGGGCCGCAAGGGGTTCGATGCGGTGGGCTCGGTGGTGGCTCAGGCGCCGGAGCACCACATTGAAAACCTGCAGCTTGAGAAAAAGCAGGTGCAGACGGGGAAGAAGTTTGTGAAGCGCAAGCCCCCGGAGCACAACTACGCGCACTGGGACCGCTCGACTTTTGAACGCCTGATCCGGGCCGAGCCCGAACGCCTGTCAAGCCGGTTTCAGATCCACCACGGTATGCTGCTCAATGTGTTGAGTCGCAACGGTCCGGGACATTTCGCCATGCGGCGCCTTATCGCGGACTGTCACGAGACGGACTATGCAAAGCGGGCGCTCAAAAGGCGGGCATGGCAGTTGTTTCGCGCCCTCGAAGAACGGAGGGTTGTCGAGGTGGTTCCGCGGTCGCCCACGGGCGCACGGGTCCGGGTCAATCTGGAGCTCCAGGAAGACTTTTCGATGAACCAGACCCTGTCGCTCTACCTTCTCGACACCCTGCCCCTGCTGGAACCGGAGGCGGAGGATTACCCCCTCAGCGTGCTCACCCTCGCCGAATCGATCCTCGAGAACCCGGAACCGATCCTCCGCCGGCAACTCGACAAGCTCAAGGGCGAGGCACTGGCCGGAATGAAGGCCGACGGCATGGACTACGACCAACGCATGGAGGAACTGGGGAAGCTCGAATATCCAAAGCCCAACCGGGATTTTATCTACAGCACCTTCAACGCGTTCGCGGCAGCGCATCCATGGGTAGGACAGGAAAACATCAGGCCAAAATCCATTGTGCGCGAGATGTTTGAGGAGTACCGGAGCTTCTCCGACTACATCAAGGTCTACGATCTCCAGAGGGTCGAGGGACTTCTGCTCCGCCACCTCTCCGCCGTGCACAAGGTGCTCGCCCAAACCGTACCCGACTCCGCAAAAACGGGCCCCTTGCTCGAAATGGAGCTCTACCTTGGCAGCCTGATCCGACAGGTCGACTCCAGTCTCTTGGAACAGTGGGAGAAACTGCTGAATCCCGGATTCCAGCCGGTGGCCGGCCCCGAAGCGCGACCGCCCGGGGCCGCGGAGGCCCTCGCGGACATCACGCGGGATCCAAAGACTTTCGGAGCACTCGTGCGCACGCGGATCTTTCAGTTTCTGCGCGCAGTCGCCGATACCGACTATCCCGGTGCCCTCGCTTGTGTGCAAGCAGGGCTGCGCCCGTGGAGCGCTCCGGAGCTGGAA
This sequence comes from Chthoniobacteraceae bacterium, assembly GCA_044376515.1. GTDB lineage: Bacteria > Verrucomicrobiota > Verrucomicrobiia > Chthoniobacterales > Chthoniobacteraceae > Chth-196. Next base: position 6,113 of record JBILKV010000110.1, read on the forward strand.
CAGTCAATTGAGCCTTTCTTTATCGAGAGGAGCCGTTTACGGCTCGACCCGGAGGCGCGGAATGCCCGCCACACCTACATCGAGTCGGAACCGTCCTCCGCCTGCTGGAAGGTCCAGCAAATGCTGCTGGATCCCGAAGATTTCAACGACTGGGTGGCCGAGTTTTCCGTCGATCTTTCGGCCTCCCGCAGTGCCGGGGCCCCCCATCTTGCACTGCTGCGACTCGGACCGCTGGTAGAGTTCCGCCCGGCAGACTGAGAGGGGTACCGCTCCTGATTGTTTGGGGAGACTGGCCCGGAGCGGGAGCACCAACCGTTTAGGAACGCATCGGCTGTTGTCAGAGAGGAGGGTCCCCCTCATCCTCGGCTCGTTCCATCCCGACTCAATGGCTATCCCGCTCCATCCTCCGGGGCCGCATTTCGACGGCCTTCCACGCAGCATCAGGCACGCCGTATTCGATTTCGACGGCACCCTCTCGTGGCTCAGACACGGCTGGCCCGCCATGATGCTGGACGTCTTCGCGGAGCACCTCCCGGAAACGGATCCTGCCGCCCTGGCTACCGTCCGCGCAGAACTCCTGCGCATGGTGATGGCCCTCAACGGAAAGCCTACGATCCACCAGATCCTCGCATTCGGCCGCTACGCCGAGGCGCGCAACCTTTCCGTTCCCGAGCCGGAACGCCTCAGAAGCACCTATCAGGACACACTGGACCGCCACATCGCCGAGCGCGCAGAACGCATCCGAACGAGGGAGGCGCCAGCAGACGCTTACATAGTCGCAGGCGCGCGCCCGCTCCTGGAATACCTGCGCTCAAGGGGAGTGCGGTTGTCGGTGCTGAGCTCCACCGTGGAACACCGCGTCAGGGAGGAAGCCGAACTGCTCGGGATCGCCTCCTACTTTGAAGGACGAATCCACGGGAGTCCACCGGACCCTGCGGGCTTTTCAAAACGTGTTGTGTTCGAGCGGATCCTGCACGCTGATGGCATCCGGGGAGACGGACTTCTGGCTTTCGGCGATGGTCCGGTAGAGATCGCCGACGCGCGCCATCTTGGGGGGATAGCCATTGCGGTCTGCACGGATGAACACGTCAACGGTTCCGGCGAGTGTGACCCGCTCAAACGCGAGCAACTGCTTGAGGCAGGCGCGCACTACGCGATTGCGGATTTCATCCCGGCGCCTGCGCTACTCGACCCCCTTTTTGCTTGATGGGCGCCGAGGACACAGTGCCCCTCGACTTGTCCCGACTGCGGGTCTTCCCGCTCAGCAGTCGCCGGAGCCTCACACGCTGCGAGGACATTCTTCTAGACCCCGCCGCCCCCGCGCCAGAACTACCGCCCTGCGTGTTGGAGCAGATCACCGCCGCGGCGGAGGCCGTCGCGGCCGCGCGCCGGCGCGGCGCCGGTGTGATCCTCATCTATGGCGCGCATCTGCTGCGCAATGGGGCTGCCCTGATTTTGGATGCGCTCATGGCCGGCGGGTGGATCACGCACGTGGCAACCAACGGCGCGGGCACCATCCACGACTGGGAATACGCGTGGCTCGGCCGGAGCACCGAGGGGGTCCAGACCAACGTGGCCGCGGGCACGTTCGGCTGCTGGGAGGAGACCGGTTCCGCCATTCACCTCGCGCTCGCAGCGGGGGCGGTGGAAGGCCTAGGCTGGGGCCGCGCGCTGGGGCGTTTCATAGCAGAAGACGGGGTGACCCTTCCTGCGCCCGCGGCCTTGGAAGCGTGCATCCGCACGGAGCCGGCAGCCCCGGGCGTAAGCGCCCTCGCGGACCTGCTCGGGTGGATGCGGCGCGCGGAGTTGCGGGAGGGGCGTCTTGAGATTCGGCACGCCTGGAAGCATGCCTCCATTCTGGCGTCCGCATGGCGGCACAAGGTCGCGGCCAGCGTCCACCCCGGAATCGGCTACGACATCATCGCCAACCATCCGGGTTTCAATGGCGGCGTGCTGGGGCGGGGCGCGGATTTGGACTTCCGGCTGTTTGGCGGTTCGGTGGCAAAACTGGAGGGAGGCGTGCTCCTCTCGGTTGGCTCGGCCATCATGGGGCCGCAGGTGTTCGAGAAGAGCCTGAGCTGCGTCAACAATCTGAGGATCCAGGACGGCCGTGGGCCGCTCTCAGGACACTCCATCTTCGTGGTCGACCTGCAGGACGGCGGCAACTGGAACTGGGCCCTGGGCGAACCCCCCAAGGAGCACCCCGCCTATTACCTGCGCTTCTGCAAAAGCTTCTCCCGGATGGGTGCACCCATGCACTATCTCCAGTGCGACAACGCCGCCTTCATCCAGCACCTCTGGCGCGCGCTGCCTCAGACCGGGCGCCCTTCCGCACGATGAACCCGGGACGCTTGAACCAACTGCTGGGCGCGTTCGGGCGGTTGCGCATCGCCGTGGTGGGCGACTTCTGTCTGGACCGCTATCTCGAGATTGATCCGGACCACCGGGAGGTCTCCATCGAGACTGGCCTGCCCGTCCACAAGGTTGTGCGCGTGCGCGCGCAGCCGGGAGCCGCCGGCACCGTGCTCAACAACCTCGCAGCCTTGGGCGTCGGCACGCTGTTTCCGGTGGGCTTTTGCGGCGAGGACGGCGAGGGGTTCGAGCTGGAAAGCTGCCTGCGGAACCTGTCCGCCGTCTCAATGCAGGGCTTCATCCGCACCCCGCTGCGTCGGACCTTCACCTACTGCAAGCCTCTCCTGGTGCGCGCCGGGTTCCCGCCGGTCGAACTCAGCCGGCTGGACTCCAAAAACTGGACTCCCACGCCATCCGAACTCTGCGACCTCTTCGCACGGAATGTCCGTGAACTCTGCGGCCGGGCGGATGCGGTGGTTGTGATGGATCAGGTCGACGTCCGCGCTACGGGGGTCCTGTCCGCGCCGGTGCTCGGTGCACTCGCTGAATTGTCCCGCGAGATTCCCGTGCTGGCCGACTCGCGCAACGGCTTTAGCGCCTATCCGCCACTAATCTTCAAGATGAACCGGACCGAATTCGCGGCGGCGACCGGTTGCAATCCCGCCGTGGAGCTTGCCACGCTCAAAACCGCAATGGAATCCTTCCTGCAAACCCATGGCAAACAGGTTTTTGTGACGCTTGCTGAGGAGGGTATTCTTGGAATCCACCCGGGAGAAGCCCCGTGCTGGACCGGATCGCTTCCCCTGCGGGGTCCGATCGATGTGGTGGGCGCGGGGGATTCCGTGACGGCCGCACTTGCAGCCGCGCTGGCCGCTGGGGCCTCCACAGCGGAGGCCATGGAACTGGCCATGCTGGCGGCCTCCCTCACCGTTCACCAACTCGGCACCACAGGCACCGCGGAGCCCTCGGCCATCGCCGCCCTCAACGCCCTCAACGCCCTCAACGCCCTCAACGCCCTCAACGCCCTCAACGCCCTCAACGCCCTCAACGCCGAAAGGGCCTGAAAAGCGCGGGGCCCCGCGCCCGGCGGCGATCGGTCAGCCACTGTTTTTGCCGGCTTCGTGCAGCAGGGCCTTCTCCAATCGCTGCACCCGTTCCTGCAACCTGCCGAGCCGCCGTACCAAGGCGACCTGTTCCCGGAATTCGGCGGCAGGCTGCGCCGGACTGCCCATGTAAAGGGCGCCACCCGGCAAGCTTTTACTTACCCCAGACTGCGCGGAAACCACCGCGCCGTCGCCGATCTCCAAATGCCCCGCCACCCCGACCTGACCGGCAAGCGTGACCCGCTGTCCTAACTGGGTGCTTCCCGAAATCCCGGCCTGGGCCACCAACAGCGTATGTCTTCCAACGACCACGTTGTGGGCAATCTGCACAAGGTTGTCGATCTTGCAACCTTCCTGAATCCAAGTGCGCCCGAACCGGGCGCGGTCGACTGTCGTGTTGGCACCGATTTCAACGTCGTCGTCAACCTGCACGATTCCGACCTGCGGGATTTTGACGTGCTTTCCGCCACTCCACTCGAAGCCGAAGCCGTCGCTCCCGAGCACCACGCCCGAATGAAGGATGACGCGGTTCCCAACCACGCATCGCGCGGCGACGGTCACCCGTGGATGCAGGAAACACTGCTCCCCAATCCGGGTCTCATGCCCAACATAACAGTGGGCGCCCACCACGGTGCCCGCACCCACCATCGCGCCAGCCTCCAAAACGGCGTAGGGCTGGATGGACGCCCCCTCCCCGATACGGACGTCCGGACCAACGAACGCAGTCGGGTGAACGCCGGAGGCGAATGCGAGGGGCCCAGGTGCAAAAAATTCAACAAGCCTCGCAAACGCGAGCGAGGGGTTTGCCACACGCAGCACAACGGGCGGGACCTCTTCGGCAAAATCCCCGGGGACGAGGGCCGCAGCAGCCCTGCACTGACGCAGCGCAGAAAGGTATTTGGGATTTCCGAGAAAGGTGATCTCTTCCGGCCCGGCTTCCGCAATGGAGGCAACGCCCGAAATCCGGAGGGAAGCGTCCCCTGCAAAAGACAACTGGCCGCCCAAGAGGGCGGCCAGTTCGCTGAGAGCAATGGGTTGTTTCGTCGGCATCGAGCCAGACTACTTCTTTTTCTGGTCTGCGTTGAGTTTGCTGACCACGTCGGCGGTGAAGTCGAAGGAGTCCTTCGAGTGAACCAAGAGGTTGACCGCATTGAGGCTCTGCCCGGACTTGTCAAAGACTAGGTCGAAGCCGCTCGCCTTGACGGCGTCACTGACAACCTTGTTGATCTCCTCGACCAAGGAGTTGCGGGAACGCACCGACTGCTCGGAGAGCTGGCGCTCGCGGGTCTGCTGGAACTCTTGGACTTCGCGCTGCATCACGCCAAGTTCCTGAAGCTTCTCATTAAGCGCCTTCACCTTCTCAGCCTTTGCTTTCTCGGAGAGTTCGGCTTTGCCGGCTTCGTCGTTGAGTTTGCGGGCCTGTTCCTGGGCCTTGTTGAAAGTGTCAAGACGCTCAGCAAGCTCTTTCTGGGCTTGGGCGCGGGACTCATTGATCTTAGCTTCCGCGTCCTTGGTCTTATAGTAGCTGTCAAACACCTGCTTCATGTCGATGGTGCCGACCTTCAGCTGCGCCTGCGCCGAAACGGGGGCGGCCGAGATGCCAAGAACAAGTGCGAGGAGGCTAATGATACGATTCAGTTTCATGTTTTTATCTAAGGGGTGACTTGTGGGGGACTACTCTAATTTTGGGACAGCTTGGTTTAAGTCCCGCTGATTGATTAGCAAAACAACGGGAACTTCGCCATTAAAACTGATAACCGACGTTGAATTGGAATCTGCCACGCTTGGAATCGCCAAAGGTCGGGTCCACCTTCACCGGGACCCCATAGTCGATGCGAACCGGTCCAATCGGCAGATCCAGCCTCAATCCGAGGCCTACGTCGGCGTTATACCCGGAACTGTTGAAGTCATAGGGATCCGCGTTGACAAAACCAGCGTCGTAAAAAACTGCGGCCCTGACCTTGTCAACGACGGGTGCGGTGTACTCGGCAGTCAATCTTGCCAGCGTCTGGCCCCCCAGTGGTTCTTGCGTGCCCGGGTCCACAATTCTTTTCCCCACAGCCGTTCCGCCCCGTCCACCAACCCGGCGGAAACGGAATCCGCGCATGTCGTTGGCGCCGCCGAGGAAAAGCCGGTCGTAGAGGGGCACGCCGAGGTTTGTACTGCTGTTTCCCCATGCATCCACCACCCCAGCCTGAGCGTTGAGCGTGAGAATTGTATCCCACTTGAAGAGGAAGTACTTGGACGCCTCCGCGTTCCACCCGTAAACCTGAATGTCGCCTGCGAGCGGTCCGCCGGAAACAAACGACGACAGGTCAAGCCGTTCGCCCTTTCGGGTGAGGAACAGGGAATCCCGCGTGTCGTAGGTGATTCCGGAAAATAGCTGACTCTTGACCAGAGCGCCCGCGTTCCTGAGATTCGTCACCTCCTGAGGAACTTGGTTCGGATCCACATTGCGAAGTTTGACCTGTTCCACCCGGTAGCCCAAACGGCCGAAGGCGAATTCGGTGATCGGCTTTCTCGCGGACAGGTCGAAGCCTAGGGACTGCGACGAGTAAAGGTTGGAGTTGAAGGAGTTGTCGTGGTAAAACAGTTCGCCACCAACGGAGATTTTCCTATCCAGGAAATAGGGCTCCGTCAGGCCGATGATGGCGTCCCTGCGCTGGGCCCCGTATTGGAGGCGCGTCCGGAACTTTTGCCCGCCCCCGGTGAAATTCGGCCATCTCGTGGCGTCAAAGTTCCCCTGGGTTACCTCTGCAAATCCCAGAAGGCTGTCGATGGAGGAGAAGCCCGCGCCGAAGTTAAGCGAACCAGTGCGCTTTTCCTCAAGCACCACGTTGAGATCGCGCTCGGAGGGGTTTCCAGTCTCGGATGGATACAGATCCACCTTCGAAAAGTAATTGAGGTTGTTCAACCGGGCCTTGCTTGCGTCAAGGCGCACAGTGCTAAAGGTTTCGCCCGGGGCCAGAGCCAGTTCGCGGCGCACGACCTTGTCCTTGGTGCGGGTGTTCCCCGTGATGTTGATCCTGCCCACGCGTGCCGGGGCCCCCTCTTCCATCGTGTAGGTGAGGTCGGTCACATGGTCCCCTCCCGGACTGGGCCGCGCACCGCTCTGGAAATCCACGTAACCGCGCGCCCCGTAGAGGTCCTGCAGCGCCTTGACGTCGGCCTGCACGGCCGCCGGTGAATAAACGGCACCCGCCCGTAGCTTGGTGACTCTTTCCAGCTCGGATTCCGGGAAGAGTCGCCCTCCGCGGAAGGTGATCTTCCCCACCCTGTAAGGGGCGCCCTCGACGATCTGAAAAACCACCTCCACCTTCCCATTGAGCCGCCGCACCACGGGTTCCCGCACTTGAACGTCCGAGTAACCGCGGTTCTGGTAGTACTCTCGAATGGCCACCGCATCCTCGCTGAGTTGGTCTTGGTTGAGACGGCCCGTCTTCAGGATCGGGCTCAACACAGGGCGGTACTTCCGGGTTTTCACCACCCCACCCAGTTCGCTGCTGCTGATCTTGGAGTTGCCCTCGAAGCGGACGACCTTGATCGAGGTTTTGCCACCTTCGTTGACCGTGTAGTACACCCGGGCAGTCCCGAGGTTGTCGTTCGCGTCCAGTTTGTAGGTCACCTGGACGTCGGTGAAACCCTTGGTCGCGTAATAGTCTAGGATCTTCTGGCGGTCTGCCTCCAAGGCCGACTCGCTTGCGGTGTCCCCCACCTTCACCCCGATCTTGTCCCGAATCCGGCTTAACTTGAATTGTTGAACCCCCTGAATTTCCACCGAGGTCACCCGTGCTTTGGCCTGCAGCACCACGATCACCTTCACCCCTTCCCCCTTTGGCTCGCCGAAAATACGGACGTTCACCACGTTCCCGGTCGCGTACAGGTTCCGGATGTCTTCCTCCACCGTCTGCTCGGAATAGGGTTGGCCCACCCGGGTGCGCATGTTCGCCATGAGGCGCTCCTTGGACACTGTCGCGGCTCCCGCGTATTGCACTTCAATCTCCACTACATTGGGCGCCTTGTTCTGGGCCTGGGCGCCGGGGCCAACCGCGACCGCGGCAACCATCGAGGCGACGCAGACAACGGGGGGAAGGATACGTGAATTCATAACTTGAACTTGTGTGCGGCCGCCCACCGAATACATTTATTCGGCAGGATCGCTGACATATCGGCTCCAAATTTAGACAAGGTCAAGTTGCCATTTGTTCTGTGTCCTTTACCTGATGCCATCTGCCTGTGCATTCGCCAGCAGGACGGTGCCTTCAGTCCCGCATCCCGGATGCAAACTTAAACGGCTCGCGAAGAGTGCTCCATCCAAGGGCCGGTCGCCCCTTCCTGAGGGCGGTTCGTGGAGCTTGCAGGCTGAGTCTGCCAGTCCGCCGCCTCAACCCATGGGCAACCCATGGGCAACCCATGGGCAACCCATGGGCAACCCATGGGCAACCCATGGGCAACCCATGGGCAACCCATGGGCAACCCATGGGCAACCCATAGGCAACCCATAGGCAACCCATAGGCAACCCATAGGCAACCCATAGGCAACCCATAGGCAACCCATAGGCAACCCATAGGCAACCCATA
>JBILKV010000382.1:0-4718 GCA_044376515.1 Chthoniobacteraceae bacterium
GTAAAATCGGGAATGGCAACTGGACGCTGACCGGCGACAACGGCGCGTCGCTGCTAGGGAACCTCACCCTCTCGGGCGGCAGCCTGACGCTGGCGGGCGCCGGGCGGGCGGCGTTTGCGACCTACGCCGTGCAGTCGGGCGCGCTGCTGGTGTTGGACAACGTCTCCAACGCGGTGAGCAACCGTTTGGGCGGAAGTACCTTGCTGGCAGGCAACACCATCACCCTGGCCCTTCAGGGTGGCGAACTCCTGCTCCGGGGAGGCGCCTCGGCGGTGACCGAAGCCGTTGCCACGCTTACCCCGGGCGACGGCGGTGGAATCATCACGCTCAACGCCGCCAACACTGCCGGAGTGGCCCTGGAGTTGACCTCGCTTGGAAACCAGGGCCCCTTGACCAGCCTCCTGCTGCGCGGCGACAATCTCTCCTCCTCGACCCTGTCCGCTGGAACGGCCGCCATCAGGCTGGCCAACGCACCCACCTTTCCCGGGATGGTGGCTCAGGGCGGCGGCACCACAGGATTGTCGAATGTCAACGGCAGCACCACTCTCTCCATCCGCCCGGACATCGTGGTGGACGCCTCCTCCAGCGGCGTGGGCTCTGGGTTTATGGTCCGTGATCTAATGACCAACAACACGCTGCGCCCCTTGAACCAGACCACCGAGCTGCTGTTGTCCATGGGTTCCATTTCCAACTCTACCGCGACGCAGAATGTCGGCCTCGCTGCAATGGGCAGCCTGAGTGGCAGCGGGTCGCTCAACAGTGTAACCCTGCTCGCGGGCGGCTCACTCGGCACCCTGGCCGGAAGCCCCGACACCACCCGGCTCACCATCAACAGCGGGGGGATTCTCGCGCTCTCGGGTTCAGCGACCCTCAGCGCTCCCCTGCTCACGAGTGGTTCCATCCCCATGAGCTTGTGGGCTGTGGGCAACAGTACTCTGAATCTGACGGGCGCCATCCTCTCTACGGGCGGCGTGGTGAAAGCCGGTGATGGAACCCTGGTGTTAAACGCGCCTCAGTTTTTCTCCGGCGGCCTTGTCCTCAACGGGGGCACGGTGCGTCTCAACGGGGACACCAATCCGGTTCTCGTGGTGCCGACCGCCACCACGCCGACTCTCCAAGACCTGCGTGTCAATGGGGGTGCGACGCTGGATCTCAACGGGAAAAATCTGGTGGTCGGCCAGTTGCTGGGTCTCAACCCGCTACCCGGCCGGGCTGGAATTCTCACCAGTGCCGCCCCGGCAACGCTCACCACGGCCACCCTGACCTCGGGAACTTTTGCCGGGTCGTTGACCGGGGCGCTTTCGCTGGTGAAACAGGGACTGGGTGCACTGACCCTGACGGGGCCCAACACCCTCACCGGTCAGGCCATTTTGGCGGGTGGCACCATCATTTTGAAGGACGGAGGGACGCTTGCCAACGCCGCGGGTATCGTCGCCCGCTACGGTACAACGCTGTTTTTGGACAACTCGGGCTTGGCGTCGGTGGCCGCTCCGCTGGGGTCCGGTTCCATCACGTTGCTGGGCGCCACGCTACAGCTCCGGGCGCCGCAGGGCAACGCGAGCATGACCGTCGGCACGCTGTCCATCGCCGGCGGGGCGAACACCGTCAATCTCAGGCTACTCAACGACAGCAGCACTGGGACCGGCTCGTTCCTGCTCGACGCGGCGGGCCTGGAGCAGGTGCCCGGTGGGTTTGGCACGGTCAACTTCACCAACAGCGGCGGGCTCTTGGGAGGAGGAGTGACGGGCATGCCCGGGCAGACGACCGTAGGGCAGGGAGTCAATCCGCAGCTCAGACTGGCCGCCAACCCGACGATGACCAATGGGATTCTGGGCGGCTGGGCGGTGGTCAATGGAAACGACTGGGCGGTCTACCGCCCGGTCATGGACCCTGTCAACGGGGCCCAGGGTATCGGGAATCTGGGTTTCAACCAGAACAGTCCCTCGTTCGGGAACTACGTTACGGGCTTTGGTTCCGCGACCATGACAAGCGGCTCGCTCAACATTAGTGAGGCGAACAACAACACCTTCACCTTGCTTAATTCGGTCCAAATCAACAGCTTCCGATCCAACAATGGAGGCCAGCCGCAAGGCATGGTAGCGAGGGGCATGGACAAGGTCCTGACGCTGAGCTCCGGGGGTCTCATTTCCAATAACAATGGATTCAACCTGTACGGAGGACAGCTGACCTCGGGGACTACGGCCCTCTATGTGCACATCAACAATGCGCCCGGAAACTTCTTTTCTCAACTGACGGACAACCCCTTCAACGCGGTGGCCCTAGTCAAGGCCGGAGGGGCAAACATGACAACGTTGGGCGCTCCTTTCCTGAATGTGGCAAGTGTGAACGCCAGTTCTCGTTTTTTAAATCTCTCCACGGGTAGCCCCACACCCAATGCCTCAGGATTGGTAGTGGGCTCTCCCTTGCCGAATGTGAACGGCGTCGGAACAGGCCAGTTCTTGATTGGCATCAACACCGCGGGCCAACTCATTATGAGCGGCACAGCTGCGGCAACCTCCGCAGCTGGCAATTTAAACGGGGTTTTCCTGTACCCCTCGGTGCAGGTGCTTTCAGGGATCGGGTTTACCTCCGGCACCTCGGCCATCGCGGTGCCCAAGGGAACCTACATCTACCCGGGGGCCAGCCTGACCTACACCAGCCTTGCCGACGCGTTCACCCTCAGTGGAGGCTCCACCACCACCGGGTCCGCCGTGGTCTCCTTCAGCGGCACAACCACCGTCACCCCTGGCATGACCATCGGTGGGGCCAACATTCCGGCCGACACCGTCGTCTTAAGCGTTTCAGGCAACACGCTGACCCTCTCGAAAAACGCGACCGCCACCGGGAGCCAACCCGTGCTTGTCAATGCGGGGACCTACACCTTCCCCTCCTCCATTACCACCGGTGCGATCACCGGAGGCACGACTCTCAACCTCGTGGGCGGTACAGCGACCCTTGGGAGCGGGACTCTGAACGGCACGTTGGTGTTCGCCTCCGGCACCGCGTCTGTTTCGCAAATTGCCGCTGCCGCCATCGGCGCCTCCACCATCACGCTGCTCTCCAGCGCCGGGCTTTCTCCCGGGATGTTCGTCAGCGGCCCGGGCATCCCAGCGGGCGGGACAATTTCCAGCGTGAGCGGTAACAGGATCACCATCGGCAATCCATTGACGGGGAACACCCTGTACACCAGCGCCGCAGTCCGCAGCAACCTTACCTTCACCACCGTGCCGGTGGGGGTGACCTACTCCGGTGTGTCGTTGACCGGGGGCAGTTCCACCCTCCAGCTCAGAAATTCTGCGGGCGGGGTGTTCACGGGGATGTCAGTCTACGGGTACGGCATCCCGCTGGGCACTGTGGTCAGCAGCGTCGATGGGGAAACCGTCACGCTTTCCCGGCCCGTGACGAGTGTGAGCCCCAACGCGCTCACGACCGTCACCTTCGGCGCGATGCTCACCAACACCGCCATCGCCAACACCACTGGCGTCGTGACGGCCGGAACCGTGAGCATTCAAGCGATCGGCCGCGCCCTCAACGCCGGGACCACCACGCTGAGCATCGCTGACTGGACCGGTCTCTCAGTCGGCATGCGCGTGGGTCTGGCGGGTCTTCCCTCTGTCGCCGATGGCATTATCACGAATTTGACCTCCGGCACCACCAACGTAACCACCAGCACCGTGGCCGTCACCGGCACTACGCGAGTGGTCCTCTCTGGGACCCCCAATCTGGCGCCCGGCATGGTCTTGAGTGGCGGCAGCGCGGGTAGCATCCCAGCCAATACCATCATTCTGGCCGTCACCGGCAACACGCTGACCCTTTCCAACGCCTTGACCGGCTCCCTGACCAGCGGGACCTCGCTCGCCGCGTTGGGCGGTACCATCACCCTTTCGAGCGGTTCTTTCCTCGCGACCGGTGGCACGCAGACCCTCTCCATCACCGCGCCCGCGCTCGTGCCCACCTACGCCAACTCCTTCACCGGGCCGACCGTGGTCAACCAGGGTGTCCTGCAAGTGGGATCCAACAACAGCGCGTTGGGTGCGACCCTCATCGGAGGCAGCATTATCCTCAACAACGCCAACCTCACTCAGGGCCCCATCAACGGCTCGATCGTGTCCACCAGCGACGTCACCATCAACGGAGGCGGCCAGCTGACGCTCTTCGGGAACAACGTCCTCAACAGCATCACGTTTAACAACAACGGCGGGACAGCCACCCCAACCGTCACGACCGGCGGCACGCTCGTGCTCAACGGCTCGCTCTTCTCCATCAACGACAACTTCGCCACGACCCCCACCGTCACTGGCACCCTCGAACTGGCCGGGCGCAGCCTCGTGATCAACGCCAGCGGCAACTCCCCCAACTCCCTTCTCATTTCGGGTGTCGTCCGAAACATCATGGGCGGCACCTTGACGCCCGCGGGGTTGGTCAAAAACGGCAACGGACTCCTCGTGCTGCAGGGAGCCAACACCTTCAATGGTGGCGTCACCCTGAACCAGGGGGGCATCCTCGTGAACGCCTCCGCCCAAGCCTTGGGTGCCGCCGCCACAACTGGTTCCCTGACCACGGTCGGCACCGGCACACAGCAGACTCTGGCTGCCGCCGGTTCGTGGGCGCCGGGGATGTGGCTCTGGAGGTCTGGCACCCAGATGGGTACGTTGATCACCGCGGTTTCCGGTACGCAGATCACCACGGCCGGGTCCTTGACGATTGCGGGGAGCACC
>JBILKV010000111.1:0-14091 GCA_044376515.1 Chthoniobacteraceae bacterium
TGGCGAAAAGGCTCACCCCGTTGATTGAAACGGTCTTGGAACTGGATTGGATTCCTACCTTGAAGGCCTTGACGCAAAGGTCTTTGACGTCGCTGACTCCAAGGTTCAGCAGCAGTCCGGAGGGAGGGGCGGGGAGCGCGCTCGTGGAGATTGAAATGGCTCCGCTCGCTGTGAGCTGAATCTCTGAAGATTCGCTTGCAGCCAGAATCATCGCATCCTTCAAGTGGATTTCCGGTGCCGTGATGCGAATGGCTCCATTGGAGGTTTTGTCGGTGTCCAAAGGGAACTTGTTGATGATCGCAACACGTTCGAGTTCGAGGGGCGTCGCAGTTTCGCCGGCGGCGAGTGGCTTCAGTGCGAGGGACAAATCACCCGCAAACGAAGTGCCGCCCGCATAGATCTCAAAAAGCGAGGTGTTGGCCACAAGCATGGAGCCCGGCTTGATTTTGAGCGTGTTTCCAGCGCTCAGTAGCAGGGTCTGGCCGGTTTCGTATCCGTCAGGGGTGGTCTCTATGTTGTCGACCCCGACAAACTCAATCGCCCCGCTCAAGTCGAGGTTCTGTCTGGCGACCAAGGCCCCTCCCACCTTCTCCGTCAGCGGAATGGGCAGAAAGAATTCGGGGACTTCCATGCCCGAAACTGCGCCGCTGTGGTTCCCTTCGGTGGGGGACTGGCTCAGGATGGCCACCCCGCCGGAGATGCTGGAGACTATGGTTCCAGCGGGAAGTCCGGCACCGCTGAGCATTACGCCGGGCTTGACCCAACTTGGAAGATCCCCGGGCGAGGTGAGGGTCAGCCGAGTTTCCGTATTGCTGTTCTCCAGCGCTACCGTGTCAATCTTGGCATTCTGGATCGTGCCAAGGGTTGTCGGACTGATGTTGAGGACAATCTCGTTGGCTATCAGGGCGTGATAGGTGACGCTCGTGTCCTGAAGGTTCCCCGGGAGATTCCTGGGTACCCCGCCGATTGCGTTCTCAATTTCAGGGGCGAGGGAAGCCCGGCCCGTTCGATCAATCACGAAAACGTGTTCCCCAGGCGCCGTTTGATCATTGTAGAAGGAGTAGTTGGTCTTCGGAAGTTGGTCGGGTTTGTTGAGATTCTGCAACGGGTCAAGACTGAGGTGCACCGTCTGCAAAACGCTTTGCAGATAGCGGGGGTCCACCTCGTAAAACGTCTTGGTCTCCTTCGTCGCATTTTCCTGCTCAATCCTGCGGGTCTGCGCCTGTCGGATCTGGCCGTCCACGATCGTGGAATCCACCTTGAATGCCGTGTCGGGACGGTCGCCGATGAGCATCCCTGTGCTCACCAAGCCGCCGCCCGCGATCTTGGCCTGCTGCACGGCGACGGCCGCCTCGATTTTAGCAATCGACGCGATCGGTGTTGAAAAACCGCCCACCAGTTTGGAGTTTGAAATCTGCGCCCTCAGGTCGAAGTTGAGCGCGGGCGAGAGGCCTCCACCGGGCTTGGCGAAGGTGACCTGTCCCGCCACGAGGCCGACCTTGGCTCCCTTCGGATCCTTCACCTCTCCTTTGCCCTCCAGCAGGCTTGTCTTAAAGCCGCCGTCGGGATTGGCGCTCACCGCAAGCGTTGTTCCCAGCACCGAGGCGGTGGCGCCCGCGCTCTTGATTCGACCGCCCCCTCTTCCGGAGGGCGTGTGAAGGAGCACGCTGCCCTGAGCGAGATTCACGTCTCGGGAGTTGGCTTCCACGGAAAAAATGGTGTTCGAACCAACTCTCGTCACTGTTTTGTCCTCGGCAACAAGCTCGGCACGTGAGTCCGCCCCGGTCTTCAACACATTTGGAGGAAGCAGCTTGTCTCCGGCTTTGGCCGGTGTTTCCTTCTTGGTGGCGGGGTCGATCACGAACACATCCTTAACCACCTCGGTGAAGGTCAGGTTTTGAATCGGGGCTGCGTGGGCAGCAACGATTGAGAACGGCAGAAAAAACAGTGCGGTCCTAGAGTATTTGGTTCTCATATTCGTCGACCGCCCCTGCAAAGCAGTTTTCGCGCCTGTGACTCCGTGTGTTTGAAAAAATGGCAATTTGGGAGGGGTGAACTCACGAGTTTGTTTGGAATAAGTCCCCTTATCCGGTGATGGTCCCCTCGGTGAATCTCTACCCCCCCTGCTTCGTGAGCGCCCCCCCCAGCACTAAGATCTTCTGCACCGCTTTGTTTTTAGTCTGGGTCACCCCGGCCTCCCATCGTCTCTCGGCACAACTGGTGGGGGGCTTTTCTCCGACTTCGCCAACAGGGGAGCGCACTCTCGCCGCAGCGAAGGCCGCCGTTGCAGCCTCGGAGGTGGGGGGGGAACTCATGAGGGTCGAGGATGCCCACCTGCAGGTGGGCGCGGGGGGGCGGCATCGACTGGTGCTCGAGGTCGAACAAAACGGGACGAGGCGGCGGGCCGAGGCGGTGGTGTGGCAAAAACCCGATCTGGAGTTTGTTCTGCAATCGTGGCGGTGGCTTGGGGCCCCGCCCTCTGGTGAGGGCGTCGTGCAAACCGAATTTGTTTACGAAAACGGTCCCTACCCGCAGGTGCACGCATCCACCATTTCCGAAACACCGGGCGGACTGGTCGCGGCATGGTTCGGTGGAACGCAGGAGGGCAACCGGGATGTCTGCATCTGGGTGACCCGTTCTGATAGCGGCGGTTGGACGCCCAGTGTCGAGGTGGCTAATGGAGTCCAGACCGACGGCGTGCGTTACCCCACGTGGAACCCGGTTCTCTTCCAACCCCAGAACGGCCCGCTGATGCTTTTCTACAAGGTGGGGCCCAGTCCTGAGCGGTGGTGGGGTGAGCTGAGAACCTCCCCAGATGGCGGCCGCACGTGGACCGTGGGAACAAGGCTGCCCGAGGGCTTCCTGGGACCGATCAAAAACAAGCCGGTACAGATTCCTAACGGCGACATTCTTTGTCCGACAAGCAGTGAGACCCATGAAAAACCGAGCAAGTGGAGCGTGCATTTCGAGCGCAGCAGCGATCTTGGGGCCACATGGCGGCGGGTCGGCCCCGTGAATGATGGAGTCTCTATTCAGGCCATACAGCCGAGCATCCTGTTCCTCGGCGGCGACAAGTTGCTCGCCATTGGACGCTCCCGACAGGACAGAGTGTTTGAGGTCCGTTCGGAGGACGGTGGCATGACGTGGGGAGAACTCTCCCTTGGCGCGCTGCCCAACAACAACTCAGGTACCGACGCTGTGACCCTCCGCGACGGCCGCCACCTGATTGTCTACAACCATGTTGTCGGCACACCCGGAAAGTGGGGAGGCAAGCGCACGCCCCTGAACGTCGCTGTCTCCGTCGACGCGAAGGAGTGGCAGGCCGCCCTCGTACTTGAAAGCGACCCCGGCGAATTCAGTTATCCGGCGGTGATTCAGACTGGAGACGGTCTGGTTCACATCACCTACACATGGAAAAGGCAGAAGGTGAAACACGTGGTGCTCGACCCGGCGAAGTTGGTTGCCAAGCCCTTCGTCGAGGGCCGCTGGCCTGAGTGACTCCGAGGCATCCGTCCCAACGGGGTGCCACGGGCACGCCAACGGCCCTGGTGGAACGATTCGGCATGTTCAGGAACAAGCCCCAGGACCCGGGCATCGTGTATGCCCGACCGAGGTGGCCGGCGGGATCTCCGCCCCAGTTTTTCGCAGACTGGAGCAGGCGTCTTTCCCACATTCCGCGAGGCAGGCAGCTCCGCGCACTGTTGTGCGAAGCACCGGGACAATCCGGGGGACGGCATCAGTGGAAATCATGGCTGGCGGGTGAGGGCAGGCTCCGGTCGTGGAGCGCGCGGACGCGCATGGCCTTCAGATGCGTCACCCCCTCCTGATGCTGGACCACCCCTTCGACAAGGAGAAACGCCTCCTGACTTACCGTCAGGCGTTCCCTTTCAAACAGCGCAGGCGTCAGGATCACATTTGCAACGCCGGTTTCGTCCTCCAGACTCAGAAACACGAATCCCTTTGCAGTACCCGGGCGCTGCCGGCTGATGACCATCCCCGCTGCTTGAAGATGCGTGCCATGCGGGGCAGTTCGCATTTCGGCCGCGGTCCAGGCGTCCGGAAGATGGGGGCGCCAGAGGACCATAGCATGGGGGCCTGTGGTCAGGCCCGTGCCCGCAAAATCCGACTGAAGCCGCTCCTCGGCCGACATCGGAGCGAGCGGACTTTCCTCGGACACTGCGGCTGGTTTGCGGCTGAACAAGTCTTGTTGCCGCAGCGGTTCCTCGATCCGCCATAGCGCCTCCCTGCGGTGTTTGCTCAGCGAGCGCAGCGCGCCGATGCTCGAGAGGGTGCGCAAGTCCGCATGAGGAATGCGCGTGCGTTCCCGTAGTTCATCCAGCGAGGCGAAGGGGCCGTTGAGGCGCGCATCGAGCAGATCCCTGGCGTGCGCCTCGCGGAGGCCTGAGACCAGACACAATCCCAGTTGGACGTCGCCTCGGCGCGTCACCGAGCAGCGCCAGTCGGAAGCGTTCACGCACACGGGCAGAATCCTCAGCCCATGCGCCCTGGCATCCATCACAAGCGTCGCGCTGGAGTAGAAACCCATCGGCTGGTTGTTAAGGAGCGACGCGAAGAACTCCGGCGTGCGGTGCACCTTCATCCACGCGGAGGCATAGGCGATCAGGGCGAAGCTGATCGCGTGGCTCTCCGGAAAGCCGTAGAGGGCGAAGGAACGCATCGACTGGAGAACCTGCTCGGTCACGGCCTCCGAGTGGCCGCGGGCCGCCATTTTTTCCCGCAACCGCGCGCAGACCCGCCCCATGCGTTCCTCCGAGCGGTAGTCCGAGAGGGCCCGGCGCAATTCCTCGGCTTCCGCGCCCGAGAAGTCGGCCATGACCATGGCCATGCGCAGGAGTTGCTCCTGAAAGAGCGGCACGCCAAGTGTCCTCTCCAGAACCGGTTGCAGGTCCGGATGGATGTAGGTGACGGGCTCCTTGCCCGAACGCCGAGCGAGATACGGATGCACCATGTCCCCCTGGATCGGGCCCGGTCGGATGATGGCCACCTCCACCACCACATCGTAAAAGCAGCGGGGCTTCATCCTGGGCAGCGTGGCCATCTGGGCGCGGCTTTCGATCTGGAAGACGCCTATGGTGTCCGCCTTCTGCATCATTTCGAAGGTGGCAGCGTCGTCTTTCGGAATGGCGGCGAGGTCCACCGGGCGTTTCCTCTCGGCGCACAACTCGAGGGTGTCCTGAAGCGCAGCCATCATCCCCAGTCCCAGCAGGTCGACCTTGATGATGCCCAGCGCCTCGCAGTCGTACTTGTCCCACTGCGCCACGACCCGTCCCTCCATTGAAGCCCTCTCCAGCGGAAGAAATTGCGACAGGCGGCCGGCCGAGAAAATCATCCCGCCGGAGTGTTGTCCCAGGTGCCGCGGTAGCCCCCTGATTTGGTGGTAGAGCCTCAGCGCTGTGGCAAAACGCGGGTGTTCGGAGGGGAGGCCCGCCTGCGCAAGCTGTGCCTCAAGCGGTGCGCTGTCGGGGAACTCGCCGCGGGAATGCAGAGCGGAAAAACGGCTGAGGATGTCCTCGGGCAGGTGGAGGGCTTTCCCAATTTCGCGCATCGCGCTTTTGCCCCGGTAGGTGATGACGTTTGCGGTCATCGCCGCACCGTGTTCGCCGAAACGGCGGTAGACTTCCTGAATCACGCTTTCGCGCCGGGCGCCGCTGGGCAGGTCCAGATCGATGTCGGGCCAGCTGGTGCGCCCCTCCGAGAGAAACCTCTCAAATAACAGTTCGCACGCGATCGGGTCGCAGGCGGTGATCCCCAGCGCGTAGCAGACCACCGAGTTCGCGGCCGAGCCGCGGCCCTGGACCAGTATGTTGGAGGCCGAGCAGAAATTTACCAGGTCCCACACGATGAGGAAGTACCCCGAAAACCCGAGCTTCTCGATCAGGCCCAGTTCGTGTTCCAACTGGGCGAGCACCCTTTTGCCGGGGTGCGAGTACCGTGCCCGGGCTCCAGCCATTGTGACCTTCCTCAAAAAGGAATCCATGCTCTCGCCCGCGGGGACCTGAAACTCGGGAAACCGGTAGCCTAGGTTGGAGAGTGAAAACTCGAGCGTCTCCGCCAATCGCACGGTGTTGGCCACCGCCTCCGGAAATTCCGCGAACAACGCGGCCATTTCGCGTGCGGGCCGGAGGTGGCGCTGGTCGTTGGGGGAGAGAAGGCGGCCCGCGGCGTCGAGGTGCGTGTGGTGGCGTGCGCAGGTAAAAACATCCAACACAGGGCGTTCCGTTCTGTCCGCATAGAGTACGCCGCCCGTGGCCAGAAGGGGAAGCCGGCATGCGGCGGCCAGGTCGCGCAGGGCCAGAAGCGCGTGGCGTTCGCCCCGCTGGAGGCTGCGTTGGACTTCCACGTAAACATTTTGTGAGCCGAAGATTTCGGCAAGGGCGCGGGTTGTTTTTTCGGCGGCCCGATAATCGTGAAGCTCGATGGCGCTGCGCACCGCACCTTCCTCGTCGCCGGTCAGGGCAACGAGCCCCTCGACGTGGCCGGGCAGATCCTCCCATTTGAGGGGGCATTCCTCTTTGGTTCCGCGCAGCTTGGCCCGGGTGATCAACTGGCTGAGGTTGGCGTAGCCCTCGCGGTTGCGCACCAACACCGGAAGGACGGAGCCGTCTTCCATGGTCAGTTCCGCGCCCACGATTGGGCGGACGCCCGCCGTCTGCGCGGCGGAGTGAAACCGCGGCGCCCCATACAGCCCGTCGCGGTCGAGGAGTGCGACAGACGCAAGCGAAAGCTCCGACGCCCGTTGAGCCAGCCGGTCCGGGGCGGATGCCGCCCGCAGGAAACTAAACGCACTCCGGGCGTGCAGCTCGACGTAGCCGGACATACACCGGCCGTTAGGGTTTGCTCTCGATCCTTTTCTTGAGCGTCTCGATTTCCTTTTTCAGTTCCGTTCCAGCCTTGAGCAGTTCGGAAACCTCCGCGCGGAGTGTCTTGAGTTCCTCGCTGGGCTTGTGGGCGGCCCGGATTTTGTCGATTGCCTTCTGGGCGGCAGCCTTTTCCGGCTTGAATGTGCTCGCGCCGGAATAGCTCTCCAGCGGGGGGATGGCGCGCGGATCCTCCAGGTTGCCCAGAGCCTGGATCGCCGCGAGCCGGATTGATTCGCGCGGGTGCTGCAGCTTCGCCAGCAACAGTTCGCGCGCAGAGCCCCTCGAATTCTCGTTGCGTTGCAACGTGCCCAGTGTGTCGAGGGCGGATGCCAGCGTGCTGGTTGGACCGGCGGACAGCCGGCCGTTAATCGCCTCAAACAGCGCGGGCGCGTTGGCCGGGTCGTCTTGGGCTTTCATCGCGTCGAGCGCCCCCTCCGCGATGCGCTCTTTGAAGCAGGGTTTCGCCAGATGCCCTGACAACAGGGCACGTACCGCCGGCGTCTGGTAAGGGGCCAGAGAGCGCAGCGCGGTGGCCGTGATCCCCGGGTTTTTTTCGGCCGCCAGAACCGTTTGGAGGATCTCCAAGGCCGCCGGGTCAAACCAGCCGCCAATCGCCTTGACCACGGAGTTCCGCACGCGGGCGTCGGTTTCGGTGAGGGCGTCCTTGAGCGCCGCCAACGCCTCGGGCGTGCGAGCCTGCCGGAGCACCTCCGCGGCTCGGATGCGCACCCCGTAATGGGGCGCGGTTTTGAGCGCGACAGCAATTTTGGCCACCGTCTCCGCGTCCGGCTTTTCCGCGAGGATTTCCAGTGCCCGCAACTGTTCGAGCATGTCGTGGTTGTTCTGCAACTGGAGCAGGGTCATAGCCCTCGGCGGCTTGAAATTGATTTTGGCGAGCACCTCCAGACGCGGGTCAACGCTGACCGAATCCGGCGCGGCCGGAAGCGGGAGGAAGAAGGTCTCCTCCTTCTCGTGGACCTCCATGGTGCGGTCGATCGCAACACCTCTCGTGGTGAAGCGCACCGCTAGCGGAAACTGAAACAGGTGCGCCTCTTCCGAGATCTTCTGGGTCTGTTTGACCGTGACCTTGGCCAGTCTGGATTTCTCGTCCCACGCGTAGGCCACGTCCAGGGCCGGTGCGCCCGCCCCGTGGAGCCACTGGTCAAAATAACGTTCGAAGCTGCGCCCGGTGACCTCCTCAAAAACGGCGCGTAACTGGTCGGTACTCACCGACCCGTAGGCGTGGCGTTTCAAGTAGGTCTGGATGGCGTTGCGATAGAGTTCCGGCCCGATCTGGCAGCGGAGCATGTGCAGGACCCATGCGCCTTTGGGGTAGGCGAGGTAGTTGAACATCTCCCCCGGTTCCCCGAACTTTCGCCAGACCACGCCGCGGGTTTCGTTGGTGTTGGCGAGGATCCCCTTCGCTGCGTCCCAGAGGGCCTGGTTGAAGATGTCGTGTCCGAAAAAGTCGCCGTGCCAGAGCCAGTCGTAGTACGTGGCGAACCCCTCGTTGAGCCAGATGTCGTTCCAGTCGCGGCAGGTTACCAGGTCTCCGAACCACTGATGGGCCAGTTCGTGTGCCACGAGGCCGTCACTCTGGAAGAGGTTTTCGGTGCTGCTGTCGAAGAGGGTGCGGTGGTTGAGTGTGGTCAGACTGGTGTTTTCCATCCCGCCCCAATGGTAGTCGTGCACGGCGACCTGGCCGTACTTGGCCCACGGATAGGGAAAACCCGTTTCCTTCTCAAAAAACTCCATCATTCCCGCCGTATGCCTGAAGGAGTTTTGGGCGTAGGGCAGTTCCTTCGGAGTGGTCCAAAATTCGAGGGGCACGTCGCGGTGTTTGGACTCGATCTTTGCGAGTTTACCGGCCACCAGCGAGATGAGGTAGTTGACGTGCGGCTTTTCCTGCAACCAGCGGAACGCGGTCAGGCCGTCCGGTTTTTTTTCTGCAGAAATCTGGCGTCCGTTAGAGAGCGCGACCATCCCGTCGGGAAGGTGGCAGGTTACTTCGGAGGTGAACTTTTCTACCGGGTGATCAAAGCTTGGGAACCAGTGGCGGGATTCGTTCGGCTCTCCCTGCGTCCACAGATGGGTGGTCTCGTAACCCATGGACTCCGTGCGGAAATACAGCCCGCGAACCGGTTCCGCCGAGTACTCCAGCGTCACCGTGGCCTCCCGCCCGGCGGGAACCGCCGGCGAGAAATTCAGGACCACCTCCTTGTCGGTCAGCTGATGGCTGAAGCCGGTTTCCGAGCTCGCGGCCCTCAGGATGGCGAGGTCAACCGAATCAAGACGCAATTCCTCCAGGGGAACGGCGATGGCTTTGAAACGCATCTGCATCGTGCCGCGGATGGTGCGCTTTTCGAAGTCAGGGGTGAGGTCGAGCGCGACGTGGAGAATGTCCACCCAGCGGTCCGGGGAGTACTTGCGGTAGGAGGGGGATTCGGGTTTGGCGGGTGCAAACTGATGGGAGCAAAAGCGGCATATGAGGGAGTGCTCCCCGACGTTCGCCTCGGAGCGGGCGGGAAGCGCAGCGAGCAGGCTCAACAGAGAGGCAAGCGCGAGGCTGAGCGCAAAGGCGGGGCGCCCTAAAAGAGGAGTGCGGGGTGGCATGATCGAAGGGGCGGTGGGTTATTTGTACTTGCAGTCGTGGAGTTCGAAGATGTGGAGAAGCACTGTTTTGAGGGCGTCCGATTCGGTGGATTTCAGGCTCACCTTGTTGTAAATGGCCGCAAGCTCGTTCTCCTCCGCGGCCGAGGCGGGGCGACAGGTCAGGGCGTTGACCATCCAATCAATGGCGTGGGCCGGATTTTCGCTGGCGATCTCGAGCGCATTCTTGATGAACTTGGCCGCGCCCGATTCGAAGACCTCGGGGCTTGTTTCGCCGCGCCACAGGCCCGCCAGATAAATGACGTTTCTTTCCAGAATGTCACGACCAACCGGCTGTTCCGGACCCTCCCGATACGCTGTGGCCAGCAACTGCTCCAGGCTCCATTTACCCTCGGATTTCTGCACCAGATATTCCGCCGCCAGCGAGTAACCGTTCCGGTTGTAGATCACGTACCAGTCCAGTTCCTCGGGCGCGGGCAGAAATTCTGTCACGTCCAAAAACGCGCGGCGAATCTGGCGGGCCTCCAGGCGCGTAGGATCCGCGGTCGCACCGCAAACTGAAGTGAAGAAGAGCAAGGCCAGCAGAAAAAGGGGTTTCATGGTAAGTCGCTGTCTTTTCGTGGCAGTCTTTTCGTGGCAGAACGGGAGGGAACCCAAAGAAGCCGTGGGTGCGAGCAGCGCCTCCCAAGGACACCCTTCTCATTGAATTAGCACGGTGATTCCCGGTGTAATCCGCTGGATGAGCCGCGTGATGTCCCAGTTGGCGACCCTCATGCAGCCGTGGCTGCGGGCCCGGCCAATCGTCTCAGGCGAGTTGGTGCCGTGGATTCCGATTCCCGGTTTGTTGAGCGCGCACCAGGCCACCCCGACAGGATTGTTGGGCCCGGGGGGGAGCATGAAAAAATTTGAGGTTCGCACCCCGCGGTTGAGGACCCCCTCATCCCAACGAAACACTGGCATCGTGGAAATGGCCAGCAGTCGCCACTTTCCAGCGGGAGTCGGCAGCTTTTCAGAGCCGGGGGTGATCGGCGTGGAGGCCAGCAGCAGGTCGTTTTCAAACAGATCGAGCATCCGTTCCTTGCGGTTAATCTGGATTCGGCGCGACTGAAACTCTGGCTGTTCGGGGAGCGCACCCAAGGATTTGAGTGTCTCAATTTCAAACGGTTCCACCGCCGGAACCTTCACGGTGTCTCCCACCGCGAGCTTTTGCAGGTTCATCCCCGGGTTGAGGTGTTCAAGCAGCGATTCTGCGCAGTGGAAACGCTCGGTCAGGAATTCTACGTACGAGCCATAGGGCAGGTACTGTGTCTTTGCCTGCTCTTCAGGCCTTGACGGCAGGTTGCCCACAAATTTCCGGTCCTCCGTTCGGATTGTGTACTCCGCGTAAGGACTGGCGTTCCTCGGGATTGGAAGGTTGTGATAGGTCCCAGTCTCATCCAACCCGTGCGCCCTCTGGTAACGGCTCACGGCCTTGTCGGTGAACTCGCCTGGCAAACCGTCCAGTTTTCCGGGGCTGAACAGTTCGGTGTCCAAAAAAATCTGCACCCGGAGCAACGCTTCGCGTTCTTTGGCCGAGACTGGTCGGCGTTGGACGGGCACAGAGGCGGCCCAAGCGGCCGAAGCGGCGGCGGCCGCAGGCTTGCCTGGATCTCCCTTCGACGGCACCGTTCCCTGATTGGCAGGGGAGCCCCCCGGGCGTGGCGGCACCCCCGTCTGGGCACGCGCTACCTGGCCGCAATGGGCGAGGGCGGTGCAGAGGAGTAGCGGGAGGAGCTTCATGGGAAAACGGGTTGGCGGGACGCCTCCCCCGGCTAGGATGTTGCCTAGGACGACGCCAGCACCTCCCTTATGAATCCACGACCTCTCCGCATCGCGCAAGTTTCTCCTCTCTGGACGCGCATTCCGCCGGTCAATTACGGGGGGATTGAATTGCTCCTCAAGCTGCTCGTCGATGAACTCGTCGAGCGGGGCCACCAGGTGACGCTCTTCGCCACCGCAGACTGTCAAACGCGCGGCTCCCTCTACTCCGTTGCAGATGCCTGCCTGACGGAACTCATGGCCCGGGGGGACGCTTATGCCTTTGAGCACTACGCCAATGCTGTGGTCGCGGAGGCTTTGCGGCGGGCCTCCGAGTTTGACGTGATTCATTACCACCTGACTCCCGGATGGATTCCGCTGGCTTCACTGGCAGCAACGCCCTCCCTCTTTACCCTGCATACCTGCGCGGTGAAGGACGATGAGTGGGCCTTCGGGCGCTATCCCGGGGTGGAGGTGGCGGCCATCAGCCGTTTTCAAATCGCCGAAACCGAGGCGCGCCTGGGGCGTTCGTTTCCCGTGGTCTACAACGGGTGCGATTTCGGGGCGTTCGAACCGAATTTCGAACCGGGCCAATACCTCGCCTTTCTGGGGCGGATGAGCCACGCAAAAAACCCGTCGGGTGCCATTGCGATCGCGCGAGCCTGCGGCCTGCCGCTGGTTTTGGCCGGCCAACCCCAGAATGGGGAGGAAGAGCGCTACTTCGCCGAGGAAGTCAAACCCCACATCGACGGCGAGCGGGTCCGCTGGATCGGGCCGGTGAACCACGGCCAAAAGGCGGAATTGCTGCGGAACGCCGCCGCGCTCCTCTTTCCAATCCAGTGGGACGAGCCCTTCGGGTTGGTGATGATTGAGGCCATGGCCTGCGGGACGCCGGTGGTGGGGGTGAAGCGCGGATCCGTCGGGGAGGTTGTTTCCCCGGGGTTGACCGGGTTCACGGGTGCGGCACCCGTGGATTTGGCCGATCTGGTGCCGCAGGCGCTTGCATTGGACCGGCGCGTGGTGCGTTCAACGGCCGAGGCACGGTTCGGGTTTGGCAGGATGGTGGATTCCTATCTGGAACTCTATCAGGCGATGCAGCCTCGTTAGCCGCTGCCTTCGCCCTCGGCAGCCAGGGAGTGCCTGTCCTGTGGGGGTGTGCTATCTTCTGATCTATGAATTGTTCCCGTTCCTCCTTTGCTGCCTTGCCCAAGCTGGAAACCCAGCAGTTCACTTTTACCAACGGGATGGAGCTGCTGGTGCACGAGGACCACTCTGCCCCTGTGGCCAGCATTCAGGCGTGGGTGCGGACTGGGTCGATTCACGAGGGGCGCTTTATGGGCAGCGGGATTTCCCATCTTCTGGAACATCTTCTCTTCAAGGGAACCATCCGGCGCAGCAGCAACCAGATCGCCCAGCAGATTCAGGACGTGGGCGGGTACGTCAACGCCTACACCTCTTTTGACCGGACGGTTTACTGGGTGGATCTCCCGGCCAAGGGGGTTCCGATAGGCCTCGATGTACTTGCCGATGCGGTGTTCCACTCAACGCTGCCGGAGGGGGAGTACGCCAAGGAGCAGGAAGTCATCCGGCGCGAATTCGCCATGGGCTTCGACGACCCGGACCGGGTCCTGGGCGAGCGGTTGTTCAGTACCGCCTACCTGACGCACCCCTACAAGCACCCGATCATCGGGCATTTGGATGTCTTCAACGCCCTCACGCGCAACGACGTGCTGGACTACTACCGGCGGCGGTACGCACCCAACAATGTCTTCTTTGTGGTTGCCGGCGCGGTGGACGCCGCCGCCGTGCGCGGGCAGTTGGAGGAGCTCGTGGGAGGTCTTCCACGCCTGGCCCTCGAGCCGGTCTGGATCCCGCAGGAACCCGTCCAGACGACGACGCGCGAGGGGCACACGGAGGGACCCACGGAACTCGCCCGCATGAACCTCGCCTGGCACCTGCCTCACTCCCTGCATCCGGATATTCCGCCTCTGGACTTGCTTGCCTCTGTGCTGGGCGACGGACGAAGCGCCCGGCTCTACCGCACCTTGCGGGAACGGCTGCGGCTCGTGCACTCGGTGGGGGCGTGGACTTACACCCCCTCGGAACCCGGCCTCTTTGGCTTTAGCGCGGTTTTGGAGCCCGAAAAAAGGGAGGCGGTTCAGGCGGCGCTTCTGGAGGAGGCGCGCAAGGTGCGTGATGAGGGCGTCACGCAGGCCGAACTGGACAAGGTGCGCAGGATGCGGCTTTCCGGTTACCTCGGCAGCTTGTCAACGGCGCGCGGCAGGGCTTCCGATCTGGGGGACAGTTGGATGCTTTGTCGAAACCCAGACTTTTCGCGGGTTTACGCGCAATCCCTCGCCGATCTGGAAACCGAAGACCTCAGGCGCGTGGCGCGGCAATATCTTGCGCCGGACCATGTGACCGCCGTGTCCTTGTCTCCGGAGGGGAGCATGAAGCAGTCGGCCGCCGCAGCTTCAAAGGCGGAGCGGGGGGGCATCCGACGGACCACCCTGTCCAACGGGCTCCGGGTGCTTTACTGCGCCGAGGCCAGACTGCCCCTGGTGAGCTTGCAGATCGCATTCAAGGCGGGCCGCTTGGTGGAGACTGCCGAAACCAACGGGGTTTCCAAACTTTTCTCGCGGGTGCTCCTCAAGGGAACCGCCTCCCGCACGGCAGACCAACTGGCTGAGGAACTGGAGTCTCTCGGGGGGGGGATTTCAGCGGATGCAGGAAGGGCGTGGGTGAGCGTGGGGGTGAGCGTCCTGCGAGAGGACCTGGCCAAGGGGATGGAGATCCTCGCGGA
>JBILKV010000017.1:0-39343 GCA_044376515.1 Chthoniobacteraceae bacterium
CTGGCAAAGAAGTACGATTTTCTGCCCGTCGGCCCCCACACCGTCATCAACGTGGTGTACCGGTGGAAGAAAGACGAACTCGAGGCGCAGGACAAGATGGTCGAGGCTGAACTGGCCGCCATGAAGGAACTCGCGCGGCAGGAAAAACGGCCCACCTATTTTTATGGCGGGGAATGGCACCTCGGAAAACTGGCCCAGTACGCGCCGTGGCCCCACTACACCGGGGACGGCGACCGCGATCTGAACGAGGAGGAGCGCCGCATGGTGGACCAGCAAGTCCCGATCTTCACCAAGATCGGACGCGCACTGCACAAGGATTTTCCGCAGTCCCGGCTCTTCCTGCAGTGGGGCGCGCCGCTGGGGACCCTCGCCCACATCCGGGGCGGGATTCCCAGGGACGTGGTGGACGGGTACGGGATGGACGCGCCGATGTTTGAACTGCTGCCGGAGCTTTCCAACATGACGGGCAGCGTTAACAACCTTTGGTATTTCCGGCAGGAGATCAAACGACTCGGCTGGCCGGACCTGCCCATGCGCTGGTGCGAGGGTCCCTTTTTCCCCACCAACCCCGGCGCACTTTCCGAGGAGGACCAGATGAACTCGCAGGTGCGCTACCTGTTGCTGGGGATGTGTTACGGAGTCGACGCGTTCGAGTCGGGCATTGTGCCGTTTGACGCCGGCAACTACTACGGCGCCGAGCACTACGGCGCGGGCGTGTTTCACCGCATTCCGCTGGTGTGTCCCAAACCGGCCGTCGCCGCCATCGCCACGATGACCTCCATGCTCTGCGGCGCGGAACGCAGTGGCAACGTGGAGACAGGCAGCCTCACCGACTACTGCATCGCCTTTAAAAAAGCCGCCGATAACCGCCGCGTCTTTGCGCTCTGGCGCGTGCGCGGGGAGGTCTCCGCCACTCTCGGGGTGAAAGGCGGCAACGCCCCCGTGCTTACCGATTCCATGGGCAACGCCACCCCGCTCAAGGTGGTGGACGGGAAGATCCGGTTCACCATCACCCCGACCCCCCGGTGGCTTACCGGGGTGGATTCGGTGGAATCCATCCAACTGGGGGAACCGGTTTTCGCCGAACAGCCTGCGCCTCACTCCGTACCGCTCGTGGAATTTTCCGCCGCGAAGTGGGAATACGACGGCGGGAGCGACCAGGAGTATGCCACGCACCATTTCAGCGTGCGCCGCATCACCGACCCCACGTTGAAGGCCGAGTTCGCACAGGGCGAGGAAGGCCATCCCGACGCACTTTCCATCGTGCTGCCGACCGGGCCCGCGGACAAACCCATGGCCACCCGGTACGGTTCCCTCAAACTGAAGAAAGCCGTGCCGATTGCGGGCAAGCCCGCCGCTCTCGGGGTGTGGATCAAGGGCAACTCCTCCTGGGGCCGCATCGTCTACCAACTCAAGGACGCCAAGGGCGAGACATGGATCTCCCACGGCACCAAAGACGACTGGAACTGCGATGATCCGCACGCCTGGTCCTACGTCAGCTTCAACGGATGGCGTTACGTGCGTTTTCCGCTGCCCTCCACGCACCCATGGGATTCCGCCCGCGGGCTCGACACAACCTGGTGGGCGTCCCGCGGCGGGGACGGCGTGGTCGATTACCCGCTTTCGCTCGAAAAGATCATCGTCGAAGCGCGCAACGAGGTTCCGTGGTGTGGGGAGATGCGCACGGTGCCGGTTCGCTCCTACAAACTCGGCGGCCTGACGGTCGAGTACGAAGGCGAGCCCGAGATGAAGCCCGCGTTCCTCACGCAGTACAGCCAGAAGCTGCCCGTCCCCGCATGGACTGGCCCCTCGGACAACCCGATTGCGCGCCTGAAAGTTTCGGGCGCGGACGAGGCCCCCGACATCCGCGAGTTCACCGAACCCAAACAGTTCAACGACGGCCGGCGCATGCTCATCCATTTCGAGGCGAAGCCGGAGCGGACCTACAATCTCTACCTTTCCATCTACCCCGATGGCCGGGGCGCCGACCTGCTCAAGGCGGGCGTCAAAGCCGATGAACAGGTCATGGGATTCCGGCCCGGAATCGACATGTACCTCTTCCTCACCGAACTCGATGCGAAAAAGAACGAGTCCAAGCCCAGCAAACCCTACAAACTGGTGACCCAGGACAATTTCGCCGAAAAATAGGCGTCCCCGCCGACCGCCTCCTCCCAGTCCGGGGACCACGGAACAGAGGCGCCAGAGGCGCGGCGCCTCCTCAGTCCAGCCTGAGGGCCTCAACCGCAGGGAATGCAAAGTTCGGAGAGAGCAGACGCGTCGCCATGGAAAGATGTCGCTCAACGCGCTCAAGAAGGCCCACCACTCCCGTTCGCCTGCGGCGCCCGGCGGCAAATGGGGCGGAACAGAGCGTCAACAACGGTGGATGCGCGATGCTTGCAAGATCCGAGGCGGCGTTTTCCACGCCCGTCTCAACCGGCCCAGAGGCGTGCATTCTGAAAGAACTTTAGCCACGGACCGTCCGGGCCCCATTCCGGAGGTGCCCAACTGTTCTGCACAGTGCGGAAGACGCGCTCCGGATGGGGCATCAGAATGGTTGCGCGGCCGTCCCTGCTCGTGAAGGCCGTCATCCCCCCCGGCGACCCGTTGGGATTGAGTGGATAGGCGGTCGTCGGGCGGTGGTGGTTGTCCACAAATCGAGCCGCCACCAGACCGGATGCGGATGCCTCGCGGGCCGCAGCGTCAGCCGGGAACTCAGCGAATCCCTCCCCATGGGCCACCGCCACCGGCAGCACCGAACCAGCCATACCCCGGAAGAAGACACTCGGACTATCCTCAATTTTCAGAGAGACAAACCGGGCCTCGAAGCGTTCGGATGCGTTTTGAACAAACCGAGGCCACCAGGACGCCCCGGGAATGAGATCGCGCAGGTTGCTCATCATCTGGCAACCGTTACAGACCCCCAGAGAGAAAGTGTCCGCACGCCGGAAAAACGCTTCGAACTGCTCCCGGGCCCGCGCGTTGAAGAGGATGCTCTTTGCCCACCCCTCCCCCGCCCCGAGAACGTCCCCGTAGCTGAAGCCGCCGCAGGCCACCAACCCGCGGAAATCGGCGAGTTTGGCGCGGCCTTCGAGGATGTCGCTCATGTGCACGTCCACGGCGCGGAAACCAACCCTTGTAAAAGCAGCCGCCATCTCCACCTGTCCGTTGACGCCCTGTTCCCGAAGGACGGCCAGAGGGGCCGGATTCGAGAAATCGGCGCCAAACTCCAAACCGAAAGTCACCCGTGGACAGATCCCGGGATCCTCCATGTCCAGCTTCCATGCGAGCTCCTGGTCGGCACAGGCGGGATTGTCGCGCAACTGCGCAATCCTGTGCGACACATCCGACCAGAGGGCGCGCAACTCTCCCAGCGTTGAGGCGAGAAGTTCGGTCCCGGACTGGATCACTTTCAACGTCGCGTCCGTCGTCGGCACACCAATTTTGCGGCAGCACGCGCCGAGGTGGTGGCGTTCAAACACGCCCAGCACGGCCGCCTGGTCCGCCTCGCGGACTTGCAGGAGCGCCCCGAGTTCCTCGCTGAAGAGGGCTGAAAAGGCATCCTCGCCGGGTTGAAGTTCCAGCGCAACTCCAAGGTGCCCTGCAAACGCCATCTCCATGGCGGAGACGAACAATCCACCATCGGAGCGGTCGTGGTAGGCAAGCAAACGCCCTTCCGCGGAAAGCTCCTGCACCGCATTCCAAAAACCCTTCAGCAGGGCCGGATCATCCACATCCGGGCACTCGCTGCCGGTCTGAGAAAAGACCTGCGCAAGAATCGATCCCCCCAGCCTGTGCCGGCCGCATCCGAGGTCCACCAAGAAAAGCACGGTGCCGTCGCCGGGCTTCAACATCGGGGTGAGGGTTTTGCGGGCGTCCAGGCACGGGGCGAACGCGGAGACGATGAGCGAGAGGGGCGCGGTGATCCGCTTTTGGATGTTCCCGTCGGTCCAGACGGTACTCATGCTCATCGAGTCTTTGCCCACCGGGATGGTGATCCCCAGCGCGGGACACAACTCCATGCCGACCGCGCGCACGGCGTCGTACAAATCAGCGCCGTCGCCATCCACCGCCGGCGCGGCCATCCAATTGGCGGAGAGGTTGACCCGACCGATTGCGCCGATCTGTGCCGCAGCAAGGTTGGTCAGTGCTTCGCCAACGGCCATGCGTGCAGAAGCCGCGGCGCTGTTGACCGCCAGTGGGCTGCGTTCGCCCATGGCCATGGCCTCGCCGGTGAACGTGTCGAAAGCCGCCGTGGTGACGGCGCAGTCAGCCACCGGCACCTGCCAGGGCCCGACCATTTGGTCGCGGGCAACCATTCCGGTGATGGAGCGGTCGCCGATGGTGATCAGGAAGCTCTTGTCCGCCACGGCCGGATGCATCACGACGCGGCGCACGGCCTCGGAAAGGCTCACGCCCCCGAGTTCCAACGCGCTCAGCGGCCGATAGCGGCGTTCGGCTCGCCGGTGCATCCGTGGCGGTTTGCCGAGGAGAACCTCCAGCGGCATGTCGATCGGGGTGTTCTGAAAATGCGTATCCTCCAACACGAGCCGGCGTTCGGCGGTGGCCTCGCCCACCACGGCAAACGGGCAGCGTTCGCGCGCGCAGATGCGGGTAAACTCCTCCAACCGCGCCGCGGCCACCGCAAGGACGTAGCGTTCCTGCGCCTCGTTACACCAAATTTCCACCGGACTCATTCCGGGCTCTGCATTGGGAACTTGCCGGAGTTCGAAGCGGCCCCCGAAACCCGCGTCGTTCACCAACTCGGGCAACGCATTGGAAATGCCGCCCGCCCCGACGTCGTGGATGAAGGAAATTGGATTGTGCGCCCCCATCGCCCAGCAGCGGTCGATGACCTCCTGACAGCGCCTCTGCATTTCCGCGTTGTCGCGCTGGACGCTCGAAAAGTCGAGCTGGGCACTGCCCGCCCCGCTCGCGAGAGAGCTCGCGGATCCTCCGCCCAAGCCGATGAGCATCGCTGGCCCCCCGAGAACCACGAGGGCGTCGCCTGCGGACACGTTGCCCTTGGCCACGTGATCCTCCCGGATGTTGCCGAGGCCGCCGGCCAGCATGATCGGCTTGTGATACCCGCGCCACTCCAGTCCCTGCGCCCCGGGCACCTCGGCTTCATAGGTGCGAAAGTAACCGCACAACGCGGGCCGCCCGAACTCGTTGTTGAAAGCCGCGGCCCCAAGCGGTCCCTCGATCATCACGTCCAGGGCCGAGACGATGCGGTCGGGCCTGCCGAGTTCCCTTTCCCAGGGCTGCAGCGCCCCCGGGAGGCGCAGGTTGGAAACGGTAAATCCAGTGAGACCGGCCTTGGGTTTAGAGCCCCTTCCAGTGGCACCTTCATCGCGGATTTCCCCGCCGGAACCGGTCGCCGCCCCGGCATAGGGCGAGATGGCGGTGGGGTGGTTGTGGGTTTCCACCTTGCAAAGAATGTGGATCGGCTCGGGATGCGCGCCGTACTCGCCACTGGCGGGATCCGCGTAGAATCGACCGGCATGCGAACCCACAAAGACCGCAGCGTTGTCCTTGTACGCGGAGAGCACGCCGTCCTTGTGGAGTTCGTAGGTGTTCCGGATCATCTGGAACAGGGAGCGGTCCTGCTGCGCGCCGTCGATTTCCCAAGAGGCGTTGAAGATCTTGTGCCGGCAGTGTTCGGAATTGGCCTGGGCGAACATCATCAACTCGATGTCATGCGGGTCCCTGCCAAGGGCATTGAAGCTCCGGACCAGATAGTCGATCTCGTCCTCTGCAAGTGCGAGTCCCAGTTCGCGATCGGCCGCCTCCAGCGCCGCCCGTCCGCCGCTCAACACGGGAATGGAGCGGAGCGGGCGGGGGTGTTCTTTCCGGAAGAGCCCGCCCGCGGACTCCACCGTGTCGAACACCGACTGGGTCATGCGGTCATGCAACCGACCGTCCAGCAACGCGAGTTCAGCCCCGCTCAATGCGACGCCTCCGGTGTCCACGCTGAAGGCCGTCACGCGCTCGATCCGCTCCACCTCGCTGAGGCCGCAAATGTGGGCGATGTCCGTGGCTTTCGAGGACCAGGGCGAGATGGTCCCCGGCCTCGGCGCCACCACACGCAGGAGACCGGCTTGCTCCGCGGCTTCACGCCGGGGGCCGTACCGGAGAAGTTGCGCGAGCAATGCCTGCCGCTCCGCGCTGACAGGCGAGGCACACTGCACAAGGTGGACGAACTGCGCCCCGAGTCCGCGAAGCGGCAGTCCTTCGGAGGCGAGCGATTGAAACAGAGAGTGAAGACGGGCATCCGACAGGGCTTGGGAACCGGCGATGAGCAGCATGGGAAAAGTCACGAGAGCAGTTGGCCTGTCAGACTAACCACGCACAGGCGGATTTGGCGAGGGTCGTGCCCCCCAATACCCCAAAACGCAACCCCAGTCCTCCCGGGGTGAGACGCCCGGAATGCAGTGAGCGGAGAGCGGCTCCACCCATTGCCACCCGCCTGCAGCGGCCCGCGACCGCTACCTCTCGATACCAGAGAGGTCGCCCACTGCGTACTTGAGATCCTGCTGGGCCCGGTTGAAGTCCACCACGGCGCGCATCCGCGCCAGGCGGGCGCGCGTGAGTTCCTCCCGCGCAGTGACAAACTCCAAAACCACTCCCACCTGACTCGCCTGCCGCTCCTCCGCCAACCGGCTCATTTCCTCGGCGGCAGAGACCGCTTCGTCGCTCAAACGGATCTGCTCCTCAGAGGACTTGGACCGCGCAAACGACTCCGCGACATCCCTGCCGACGGCCGCCCTCGCCCGATTGATTTGAAATGCGGCCCCTTCGCGTTTGGTCGCGGCGAGCTTCCTGCGGGTCCCATCCAGAAGCCCGCCCGGCCCAACCTTCCAACCCAGCCCGACAAAGTAATCCTGCTGTCCGCCGAGCCCACCCATGGAACGGCCCCTGCCCCCACTCAAGCCGCCGGCGGCGTAATTCACCTGCAGCGAGGGAAAGAGCGGACCGAGTCGGGCCCGGTCCTCCTCGCTCTCGAGGCCGGCGCTCAACGCGTTGAGGCCCTTCAACTCGGGGCGAGTTGTTTGTGCACGGGCCACCAGCGCTCCCACCGGTTCATCCTTGAGCACCTTGATCGGAACCAGATCGTTTTTGGCGGGACGCAGCGGCGTTTCCGGCGCAAGCCGCAGGGTCTCGCAGAGCCGCGCAGCCGCGACGCCGCGCTGTTCCTCGCCGCGTAGGATCTGGATTC
This sequence comes from Chthoniobacteraceae bacterium, assembly GCA_044376515.1. Lineage (GTDB taxonomy): Bacteria > Verrucomicrobiota > Verrucomicrobiia > Chthoniobacterales > Chthoniobacteraceae > Chth-196. The sequence continues at coordinate 7,217 of JBILKV010000017.1, forward strand.
TCAGGCGGGAAATCTGGGTATTCACCCGCAACAGGTCCGCGCGGAATGCAGTACCCACCTTGACAGCATTTTCCAGCTGCGCGGCGTACCGGCTCGTCACGGCAACGTCCTCACCCATGACCGAGATGGAAGCCTCGGCGGAAAGCAGTTCGTAGTAGCGGTCGACCGCCTCGCGCACCGTGTCCAGGCGCACCTTTTCGACCACCTGTCCGGCGGCGCTGGCCCTCTGGTTTGCGGCAAGCGCCGCGAAATAGATGTCCCCCGGCGCCCAATCGACAAGAACGGCGGCCCCGAGCACGTACTGTTGCTTTGTGGCGTCGAAGACGACTCCGGCCACGTCCTGAATCAGACCGTCATGCGCCCGGAATTGCGCGCCCACCGTCAGCGTCGGCCAAAATCGTTGCCACGCCTGCCGGGATTCCAGGACAGCGGATTTGTGCTGCACCTTGGCGTGCTCGACCTCCTGATGGTTTGCACCCGCCAGGCGCATCACGGTGGGCAGATCCACGAAGGAGGACTCGGCCTGCACGACGCAGCTCAACAGCAGGAACATGAAGAAAGGTTTCATCGAAGGTCGATTTGAGGCGGTTAATTCAGGCGGCTCCATCCCGCCTACTTGGCGGAGTCCGCCGGTTTCAACGTCACAGGTTGTCCGTCCGCGAGCGGTGAGGGACCGGGCAGAAGCAGCCTGTCGCCCGGTTTCAGTTCCGGGACCTCGCACTGGACGCCGTCGTTGAATCCGATTTTGACGGGAGTCTTCACAGCCTTACCGTCGGCGTGTCTGAAGACGAAGGCGTTTGTTTTTTCCATCACCACGGCCGCGCTCGGAATCAGCACGGCTGCCTCGTGGCGGTCCACTCCGATGCGGGCGGTTCCGCTCATGCCGGCGAGGATTTCGCCTGCAGGATTCTCAAGGTCAGCCTCCACGAGCATGGTGCGCGTCGTGGAGTCAAGTGTCCGGCTTACGCGGCTTAATGCGGCTTCGAACACACGTCCTGGAAAGGCGTCCAACGCAATCTTGACCGGCTTGCCGACCACCGCCAGCGGGGTCTCGAGTTCCGTCACCGGAATCTGGCAACGGATTCGGGTCGCGTCGGAGAGATGGAACAACGCACTGCCACCTGCGGACACATGGGCTCCCGGATCGACAAGGCGGTGGGTGATCGTGCCCGCGAAAGGCGCCTTGATCTGCGCAAACTCAAGCAGCGTCAGGCAGCGGTCCACACTCGCCTTTGCCGCCTGAAACCGGGCGACCGCGTTGTCCACGGTTTGAGGAAGCACGAGGTCTCGGGACTTGACCTGCGCCTCCTTGAGCCGTCTGAGTTCGATCTCGGCGGCCTCCTGTTCGGCCTTCAGCTTCACCAGATCCGCCTCGATTTCCGGAACCTCGATCTGAGCCAGAAGCTGTCCCGGCGTGACCGTGTCGCCGCGGTCGACGCTCACCGTTTTCACATACCCTGCGACCCGGGCGCAGAGTTGGACCTGCTGGAAAGGCGCCAGCGTTGCAGGAAGAGCGACCCACCGGTGAATCGCTCCCGTTGTGGGCTGCACGGCGGCCAGCTCGATGCCCGAAGCAGGTGAACCCACCAGGCCGAGAAACATCCCCAGAGTGACAACAGATCGCAGCATAAAGAAACTCATGGCGTGGTTTGGCAATAACGGACTGTTTTAGCGGGCGCCTTCCGGCTCCGGCGCCCGGGACACGCGCGCCTGTGGCAGCGTTCCTCGCCGCCGGGACTCCTCGGTGAGCCGCGAATCCGGATCATCCGGATCAAGCGACGCGGAGGTTGCCAGGGTGCGCGTCCCGAGGACGAAAACCGAGGGTAAAACAAACAGGGTGGCGACGGTGGCGAAGAGCAGTCCCCCAAGCACCGCCTTGCCAAGGGGTTCGGAGGATGTGCCCCCGAAGGCCATGGGGACCATGCCCGCCATCATGGCCAGACTCGTCATGAGGATGGGGCGCAGCCGGCTGTGAACCCCTTCAACAGCCGCCTCCTTTGCCGAGAGTCCGCCGGCCTGCAGCCGGTGGGCGAAAGTGACGAGCAGGATGGCGTTGGAGACCGAGACGCCGACAGCCATGATCGCCCCCATGAAGCTCTGTAGGTTCAGAGTCGTTTTGGAAATCCACAGCGCACCCACCACCCCGGCAAGCACCGCGGGCACCGCGCCAAGGACAATCAGCGCCAGACGCACGCTTTGGAAATTGGCCGTCAACAGCAGCAGGATCACGGCCACCGCCGCGACCAGTCCCGTCCGCAGCCCCGCCTCCAACTCGCGCAACGGCTGCACCTGTCCCCGGACGGTGACGTGGGTTCCCGGCGGGCTTTCGAGCGTCTTAAGTGCGTCGTCCACGAGACGCGCGGCGCTCCCAAGGTCGCTGCCATGGATGTTCGCAGTCACCGAAACGGTCCGCGCCATGTTATACCGGTCATACTCTCCCACCACGCTTCCCTCGCTGACCTTCGCGAAGCTTCGGAGCAGGGGGCTGCGGCCGCCGGTTGCAGACACAGGAAGGTTCAAGAGATCCTCAACGCTCTTCATCTGGGGCTGGGGCACCTGCACCTGCAGGCTGTAACTCACCCCGGTTTTCGCGTCGGCCCAATAATTGGGCATCGTGAACCGGCTGCTCGCAGTCGCTGCAACCAAACTACGCGTGGCGTCCGCCATCCGCACTCCGAGCAGGCCCGCCCGCTCCCGGTCAACGTGCACGTCGAGACTGGGGTAATCAAGGGTTTGGGAAATGTGCACATCCCGGAGCACGGAAACGCCGCGGAGTTTCTCTCGCACCTTTTCGGCATGCTGGCGGGTGAGCGCAAAATCTTTGCCGCTCACAGCGACCTCGATGGGTGTGCTGGAGCCGAGCGACATGACGCGGTTGACGATATCCGCGGGTTCGAAGGAGAGGCGAACGTCGGGCAGTTCCCCGCGGAGTCGTGCCCTGAGCTTCTCTCGCAAGTCCGCAACCGCGATGCGCGTCCCGTCCTTCAACTGGATCTGCAGCACGCCCTCCTCGGGGCCGCTGTTCCACTGGTGGATGAGGTTGACAGGATAGTTGGAGGGATGCACGCCGATGAGTCCCATCGTGATCGCCACCTGATCCGCGCCGGCCTCCTCGGCGATCGTTGCCAGAATCTGGTGGGCGATTTTTTCGGTCTGCTCGAGCGGGGTCCCGCTCGGGGCGCGGAAACGCAACTGGATCTGTCCCGCATCCACCTGCGGAAAAATTTCCGATCCCAGCCTCGGGCCGAAGTGCCAGACCATCAGTCCGCTTGCCGCGAAATAGACGGGCACAAGGAGAAAGCGTGCCGCCAGCAATCCCCGCGTCAGCGCCGCAAAGGGCGTTGGACCGGAGGCACGCTTTTCGGGAGCCATGCGCTCTTTGGCCAGCCACACGCTCAAAACGGGTAAGAGCGTGCTCGAGAGGAGGTAGGAGGCAAACATGCTCAACCCAACCGAGAGCGCCAGCGGAGCGAAAAGCGCGCGGGCCGCGCCCGTCATGAAGAAGGAGGGCACGAAAACGGCGATGAGGCACAACATGGCCAGCAGACGGGGCAACGCTGTCTCGTTGGTGGCGTCCAGCACGGCGCGCGCCAGTCCGGCACCGCGTTGCTGGTGGGAATGGATATTCTCCATCGCCACAGTCGCCTCATCGACGAGAATGCCGACCGCAAGCGCCAGTCCGCCGAGGGTCATCAGGTTGACGGTCTCGCCAGTGAGCCAGAGCCCGAACAGCGCGGCGGCGATGCTCAGCGGGATGTTCACCACCACAATCAGCGCGCTTCGCAAATCGTGGAGGAAGAGGAGCACCATCAGTCCGGTCAATGCCGCCCCCAAAAGCCCTTCCTTGAGCAGGTCGCGAATGGCCCTGGCAATCCAGGGGCTCTGGTCGAATTCAAACGAAACGAGGATGTCTTCCGGACAAGCGGCCTTGAATTTTGGAAGGTTGGCTTTCACCAGTTCCACGACACGGAGGGTGGACGCGTCGCTGCGCTTGGTTACCGGCATGTAGACAGTGCGCCGCCCGTTGACGAGCGCGATGCTGGTGGAGATGTCGCTCCCATCGCTCACCTCGGCGACATCACGCAACATCACGCTGCCATCAGATTTCACACGCAAGGGCACGGCGGCCAGGTCCTGAATGTTTTTGACGACGGCGTTCGTGGGAACAATCGGGTAGCTCCCCGGCATGGCGAGGTTGCCGCTTGGGCTGACGGTGTTTGCCGCCGCCATTGCGTTGACGACTTCGTCCGGCGAAATGCCGTAGGCGCGCAGTCGGTCGGGCTTCAGGTTCACGAGAATGGTGCGCGCGCTGCCTCCGAACGGTGGAGGGGCGGAAACTCCGGGCAGCGTGGCAAACAAGGGCCGCACCATGTTCAGGGCGGCGTCCTGCATTTGGCCGACCGAGCGGGCTGGGTTGGTGGTGGAGAACACGAGGTTGCCCACCGGGACGCTGCCCGAGTCAAACCGGGTGACAAACGGCCCCGGGGTTCCGGGCGGCATAAATGTGCGCGCCCGATTGACGTAGGCAACGGTCTCGGCCATCGCATTGCTCATGTCCGTGCCGGGATGAAACTGGAGCTTCATGATGGAAGCCCCCTGAATCGACTTGGATTCGACGTGCTCGATCCCGGTGATATAGAGAAAGTGATATTCGTAGTAGTAGGTCAGGTAGCCCTCCATCTGCAGTGGGTCCATTCCGCCGTAGGGCTGCGCCACGTAGATGGTGGGCACGCCAAGTGAGGGAAAGACGTCCCGCGCCATCCGGTCCGAGGCGATCCACGCCCCGATCAGGAGCGCGATGACCGCAACGATGACCGTCCACGGCCGCCGCAGCGCTCCGCGGGTGAGGGAAAAGTTGGACATGGGGAGGGATGGAGGGGGACGGGGCGAGCGATTCTTCGGGCAACAAATGCCGGCGTATAACCTACAGGTCTTCGCGCCGGTACAGCACGTCTAAGTTGACGTTTTCACCGAGGCTGCGTGTGACATTTCCGTGACAACACAGATCCGGGCCGGAGGGACTGGGGTGAGGTGGCCCGGGCAGCGGAGCCAGTGGCACCATTTTCAAGTAAGGACCGGTGTTACGCTCGAGTCTCAGGCCGAGGCTCTTCGGTTTAATTTTCTCTGGCAATATTTCATGCTTTGCTGCCCTCGTTGACTGGACATCAGGCGACACTCTCGCAAAGCCTGACACCTACGGACGGCACACCCATGGCGTCAAACCGCACGTTAATCCAAAGGCTTTAACGGGTCTTTGGGCCACAGTTGCGATCCGGAACGCGTGCGTCACGGATACCCCTCGTGAACAAGGTGCAAATCCCTTCAGTGTGCTCGGGTGCAAGCCAAGGCGCTTCGAGGATCGCCCGCAGTCCACGAAAATGAAGCCGGCTCTGGACCCTCCCTCGTTGGTCCAGCGAGCCATCCCCGGTGACACCGCCGGACTACCCGAAAAGCTTCGCGATCGGTTGGCCGCCGTCGGTGATCGGTACCGGACGGTCCCCGTCGTAGAGGTTGCGCGTGTAGTCGATCCCGAGCGCTGCGTGAATCGTCGCGAACATGTCCGGAACCGACACCGGATCGGCCACTACCTTCTTGCTCAGTTCGTCGGTCTCCCCGTAGGCGCCGCAGTGCCGCAGCCCGCCCCCGGCCAGCACGCAACTGAACGCCTTGCCCTGATGGCCGCGCCCCCCTCCGCTATCGAATTCCGGCGGGCGCCCAAACTCGGAACTCACCATCACGATGGTTTTGTCCAGCAGGTTGCGCTCCTCCAGATCGCGCACGAGGGTGGCCAAGGCACTGTCGAGTTCCCGGATGAGTTCGTGCTGTTTGAGGATACCGCTGTTGTGGATGTCCCAGCCGGCGCCGTTGATGAAATTGAGGTTGTGCGACACCTCGATGAACCGCACGCCCCGCTCCACCAACCGTCTGGCCAGCAGACAACGCTGTCCGAACTCACCGCCGTATTCATTGCGCAAATCCGCCCGCTCCTCTTCCAGCCTGAACACCCGGTTGAACTCGGGCCCGCTCAACCGGAGGCTCTGTTCGATTGCCGCGTCATAGTCCGCCAGACGCGTGTCTCCGCTCCCCTGCCCGCTTTTCTGCAATGCGGCGAGGTAGGATTCGCGGCGTGCGGCCCGCTCGTTGCCGAGCCCGCTCGGGAGCGAGAGCCCCGCGGGGCCCCTGCCCGTTTCCGTCAGGTACAGATACCCGGCTTTGGCGCCCAAAAAACCCGGCCCGCGGGTCGCGCTCGGGTACCCAACGACCACGTAAGGCGGCGCGCTTTCGGCGGCTGCACCCCGTTCGTGTGCGATGATTGAACCCAGGGACGGGTAGATCACCGTACCGCTCACCGAGCGCCCAGTGTGCATCCGGTTGACCGCCGCGGCGTGCTCGTCCACCACGTTGTGGTTGACCGTGCGCAGGATCGTCATGCGATCCAGCAGCGGGGCGGTCTTGGGAAGGTGCTCACACACGCGAACCCCCTGGACCGCAGTGGAGATGCTCTCGTAAAACGAGCCCGCCCGCTTGGCCTTCGGGTCGCCGAGCCCCTTCGGATCGAACGTGTCGATCTGTGACAGCCCGCCGCCCAGCCACAGCGAAATGACGTGCTGGGCTTTTCCTCGAAACAGAGCGGGGCCGACTTGCTCCGCCCCTAGGGGCAGCCACGGCGCGCCCAAAGCCGCTCCAGTGGTGGTGATGAATTGACGACGGTTCATGGCAGGGTTGGTTCAGGGGTGAAGCAAAGGCATCGGGGTCAGGGCAGCCAGACAAATTCGCGCGTGTTGAGCACGCTCCACACGAAATCCTCGAACCGCTCGCGCCACGCCGGTTCCAGACGCGGATCAGCCGGAGGCCCCTCGTGCACCCGCTTGTCGATCTGGAGCGCCACCGTGGTGGAATCCGGATGCAGGTGGTTGAACCACGTCAACTGCGGGAGCGGCGGCAACGGCGCGGGATCCCGCGCAACGCCTGACCGCCGGATCCTCCGCTCGAACCCATCCCGCAAAGCGGTCACAAAAGGTGCAGCCTCCGCCTCGCTGGGCCTGCGGCTCAGGAACCGTACAAAGATGCGCTCGACGATCTGCTCGGGTGCACTCGATTCCATCGCGATTTTGGAAAGCTCGCTGCCGTAGACCGCCCTCGTGAGCGTCGTGGCCAACACGCCGTTGGAAAGCACGCCGGGTTGGAGAACGTTGGGTGCGGATTCCCGGTCGGTACGCGGTGCCTGGCGCGCGCCACTCCACCCGAAGGCCTCCAACACGTCCACCACGCACTGCGAGTAAGGGAAGCTCAAGCTGGGCCGGTCCCGGTCGTTGGTGAGGTTGGCGAACATCCAGGCACGCGTCGGCCTGCCCAGGCTGATGCGCCCCCCCTCCGGCCGGCGGCCCGTAGGGTCGAAGGTGAGTTCCTCCACGTCCATGCGCCGCCCCGAGGCGCGGAACAACGCGTCCACCACCTGTTCCGCCCCGAGCCGGCGCCGTTCGGGCGCATTGAAGAACCGCAACTCGGGTGCGGCGGTCAGGTTGGCGCCCACCGCCTCCCGCTGGTAGAGGTCGGAGGTCACGATCCGCCTGACCAACTGCTTGAGGTCGTAGCCGTGGCGAACAAAATCGTGGGCCAGCCACTGCATCAGTTCCGGATGCGACGCGCGGCGTCCCTCCCAGTCGGCCACCGGCTCGACAAAGCCCGCCCCCATGAAACGGCGCCACGTCCGGTTGACGATCATCTGGGAAAAGCGCGTGTTCTCGGGGGCGGTGAGCAAGGCCGCCAGCCGGGCACGCGTATCTCCCGGCGCGTGGGAGAGGGCATCCGCATCAAGGGTTTCAGGGAGGCCGGTTGCGCCGCCGAACGCCCAAGAGGGAGTGATTTTTTCGCCCGGTTTCAGCGAAACCTTAATGAGTGATTCTCGGGCCTTCTTTTCGAAAAAGGCGGCTGGCACCATGCTCGTTTTGGGGACGGTCACCGCCTTGCGCTCCAACATGGCGGCGATCCCAAAGAGTTCCGCCTGCTTGGTACTGTGGTAGGGCGAATCGTGACACCGGGCACACTGGAGTTCGATGCCCAGAAAGGCGGAGGCAAGGATCTGGCCCTTGGTTGCGAAGGGCGCATCGTTTTCACCGGCAACGCTGAAACCCGCACTGCCGCCGGTGTGCGGGCTGCCGCGCATCATCACCAACTCGGTCACGAGTCGGTCGAAAGATTTGTTGTCCTGGAACGCCTCGAGGAGGAACCACCGGAATGGCCCGGTGGTGTTGAGGCTGGCGTTGATGAGGGTCGGATTCTCGGCAAGCACGTCGAGCCAGTAAGGCATCCAGATGTCCGCCCAACCGGGCCCCGCAAGAAGCCGGTCGATTTCATTAAAGCGCTTGTCGACAGTGCGGTCCCCGAGAAAACGGCTGAAATCTTTTTCCTCGGGCAGCGTCCCCGCCAGATCCAGCCACACCTTTCTCAAAAACGCGGCGTCCCCCAACAGCGGTGCCATCTGCACGTCCGCCCTGGTGACCGGCGGGCTTGGCCACTGGGCGCCGGAGCGGACCCATTCTTCAAGCGCCGCGACCTGTTCTGGCTTGAGGCCGGACCCCTTGGGCGGCATCCGCTCGTCTTCGTCCTTGCTGCGGATCCGACGGATGAGTTCGCTCGCCGCCGGGTTGCCCGGGACCAGCGCGCGGTTGCCGGATTCCCCGGCAAGAGAAGCCGCCTCAAGAGTGTTGAGCTTCAGCCCCCCCTTGTCCTTGTCCCCGTGACAGCGGAAGCATTCATCCCTAAGGATGCTATGCACCTGCCCGTAAAAGCGGCGCGCCTCCTCGAGCGACGTCTTTGAGGACGCCTCCAAGGCGAGGCGGATTTTCGCCTGAACAAACGCGTCCACCGGATGCGTCGCGTCAGGAGGAACCTCCGGTGCCGGATGCGCCTCGGCCCAGGCAACCGCCGCCACGTGGCGTTTTTCCCAAAACGGGTGCTGCGCCGCGGCAGCCTTCCGCCGATTCTCCATGTCGAGCCCGCCCAACCGCTCCATCAACCGCCCGAGTACCGGTTGGATCGCCGCGTCCGTGAGGGAAACAGGGACCGCCCCACCCTCTGCCGCCAGCACCTGATAGGAACCGCCGTCCGCCTGAAGAGACAGACAGAGTTCCCCCGGTTCGCACCGCGATTTGGCGCCGCCCACAAGCGCTTCCAGCACGACGCGGCAGCGGCGTCCCTCGGGAATTTCAGCCTCCGCGAAGACCTCTCTCACCTCGTATCCGGGCGGACGCAAACCCGGTACTGCAGGTACCGGCACTGGAGAGACAGGTTCCTCTCCATCGGGCGGCGACTTTTCTGAGGAGAGCGCGTGTCGGGCCACCAGTTCCCCGTCGATCCAAACACGGGCGAGTTTCTTCGTGCGCAACAGCAACCGCGCCGCGCCCGGCTTCAGGTGGACGTCGGCGGCAATCCGCACCAAAACCGGGCCTTTCCAAGCATCGCGAATCCCCCACGCGTCGTAGAGCAGCGGCAGGCGGGGAAGCAAGAAATGGTCCGTCTCCCAGCGGAGCGTTTCGGGCGGGAGGCTTTCCCCCTCGTTCAGCCAGCGCCCCGCGGCGGGGAAATTTTGGTGCAACACCACCAGAACCTTGCCGCCGGGAATCGGTCCCAGATCCGGCATCACTTCCGGCGCAGGTTTCGCAATGGGCACTCCGCCGACGCGCTGGTAGCGTTTGGCGAGCACATCCTGCGGAAGTATTTCCCGATGGATGGAGACCGCATCGATGACACCGCGGAAACTGTTCGAGGCGGATGCCTTGTTGGTGGAGCCAATCCACACGGCGTCATCGTCGACCACCGGGGGTTCGGTGGTTTCTCCGCCCATGTCCCAGGCCCCGGGGATGGCAGTGCCATCAACCCAGCCCTGAATGGTGGAGGGCTCCCCGAAGCGGTAGGTCACCGCCACATGGTGCCAACCGGAGTTGAGTTTAAATCCGCGCACACTTGTCCAGCGGTGCCAGTGGGCGTCGCGCTCGGGGGTGCCGCTGCGCCGTGGCGTGGCGAAGAGAAAATTCACGCAAGCCTCGCCGTTTTTTTCGCGCAACCGGAGCGCCCAGTTTTGATTGGCGGCATCAAAGCCCGGGTTCCCGGTGCGGCCCTTGCCCACCACCGCCACATTCTGGCCGGGGCCCAGTTCCTCGAGATTCACCCAGGCCTCGAGACTGATGGCGTCCCCATTGGTGAAATCCAACGGGCTGTTCAACCCCGAGTCCGCGAACGAAAAATAAGCCCCCTTGCCGTCAAAGCGTGCCGCCGTGTTCGTTGCGTCAAACTCCGGGAATTCCGGCGGACGCGGCCCCGGAACATCCCGGTGAACCGCCCCGTGCGGCTCCAACCCGGTGGATTCCTCACTGCCGAAATCCCAACGGAAGACCGGCGCGGCACAAGCCGACGACGAGAGGAAGCCAAGACAGACTGGAAGGAGCCAGGAGCGGCTTTTACGAAATTTCATGGGGTGGGATCCTACCCAATCTAACTTGAGAGCCCCGGCATTCTTTGAGAAGGCAAAATCTAAGACCCGCAGCGTCGGTGAACCGCAGATTTGAAGAATGCACGCAGGCGAATGACACGCCGTTGGGGAAGGGGGCGCGCGGCGCCGTCTGGAGGCCGATCGGCACTTCGCGCAGCGGGTGTTCACACGTTTCGCCTCCAGGATGGTCACCCCGGACCAGCATGGGCTTTTTGCTTTGAGGTCAGATTTTCTGGTTGCTGGGTTGTTGCACGAGCATGGGTGAAGCGCACAACCGCTCGCGCTCTGTGGGTCTGGGCTGTCCATGGGTTTTAGGCGCGCGCGGGTTGCTACGAAATACACGCAGCGAATCAGCCCCGGCTTTAAACAAAAGCCCTGCACTCTGAAGCCGGTGGGAGGTTGAGACGGCGCACTACGGGCACCGATCTGCCAATCCTGTGAACCGCCATTTCCGGGCCGGCGCACTGTGGATTAACCCCAAAAAAACACGTCTCCAAGAGCCTTGCACGTCGAAGACAAACAGGTTTGATGGAGGGCGCGAGGGCAGGTCAGTCCGCCTCCTACTCCCCCCCGTTTAAAAGCCCGCTCACCATGCAAACCACCCTTGGCCTCGATTTTGGGACGGAATCCGTGCGCGCCCTATTGGTCTCTGTGGGGGGGGACGAGCTCGCGTCCGCAACCGCGGGTTATGCCCATGGGCAGATCACCAGACATCTGCCCGGAACGGCTGAATCGCTCCCGCCACACTATGCGCTCCAGCACCCGGGCGACTGGATGGACGCTGCCTCGCAGGCGACCCAATCCGCATTGAGAGATGCACGCCTGGAGGCTTCAACCGTGGCGGGGATCGGCGTTGCTTTCACCAGTTGCACGATGCTTCCCGCCCTCAGTGATGGGACGCCCCTGTGTCTTTTGGACGCATTTTCCAAAACAGCACTCGCGTGGCCAAAACTGTGGAAGCACCACGGTGCCCAAACCCAAACCGAACGCATCAACGCGCTTGCCCTCGCCCGCGGAGAGCGCTTTTTACAGCGTTACGGTGGAACGATCGGCTTGGAATGGTTTTTCCCAAAAATTCTCGAAACCTTGGAAGGCGCTCCCGAGGTCTATGCAGCGGCCGAGGTTTGGCTTGAGGCCGGCGATTGGCTCGTCTGGCAACTGGTAGGGGGCAAGGCCCGGAATCTGGTCCGCTCCACCTGTCAGGCGGGATACAAGGGAATGTGGAGCCCGGTTGACGGTTGGCCCACAACGGATTTTCTGGCAGCGCTTCACCCCGCGCTTGGCAACATTGCTGAGGAGAAGCTGCCCGGGCGGTTTCTCCCACCCGGTTGCGCAGCGGGCGGGCTTTCGGCGTCGTCCGCGGCGCGTTTTGGTCTGAGGGAGGGAACCCCGGTCAGTGTGGCAACCATCGATGCCCACGCAGGCGTTCCCGGTGCGGGAGCGTCCGAACCGGGCACTCTCGTCATGGTGCTGGGCACGAGCTCCTGTCACATGCTCAACAGCACGGTTGAGAAACCTGTGGCTGGGGTGGCGGGCATCGTTCAAGACGGGATTCTTCCCGGATTTTGCGGATACGAAACGGGACAAGCGGCCGTGGGCGACGCCTTTGAGTGGCTTGCACGTCTCACCGGACACGACCTCCAGTCACTGGGGACGGCGGCCGCCGCGCTTTCTCCGGGAGCCGAGGGCCTGTTGTGCCTCGACTGGCTCAACGGCTGCCGCACCCCCCTGATGGACGGCTCCCTCAAGGGAGCCTTTACAGGCGTCGCGCTCCATCACGGACCAGCCCATTTTTATCGTGCGATGCTCGAAGGCTCCGCCCTCGGCCTGCTTTGGATTGTGGAGTTGCTGCGAAACGGTGGCGTTCCTGTTTCAAATTTTGTGGCCACCGGTGGCCTTCCACACCACAACCCGCTGGTGGTGCAGGTCTACGCAGATGTGCTGGGGAGCGAAATCACGATTCATCCGAGCAAACAGGGGCCTGCACTCGGCGCCGCAATTCTCGGGGCACTCGCCGCCGGGGTCTTCGATTCGCCCGGGGAGGCAATCCGCGCGATGGCCGTGCCAAGGCAGGGAATCGGACTGACTTGCAGTCCGAACGCAGCCCACGCTCCAACCTACAAGAAGCTCTATGCCGAGTACCGGCGGCTCGCCGGTTTCGCCGGCGGCCGCTGACTGCAGCATCGGCGTGCCGACGCTCTGCCGAGATCGAAGGCCCGGGCGGAGTTCGGGTTCAACAGGCCGACGCCCTACGGAGGACTGCGTTTTTGATTATCATTGAATGCCTAGTTGCCCTACGGTCCGCGGCTTGTGAGTGGGCCACTTTCGGAGGAGTCCGGTGTTCCACACCAACGCCACCCCTTATTGATGAAGAAAGCCGTCCACTTTTTACTCCGCACCCTGTTCCAGTTTGAGGGGTACGGCATCGAATCGTTGAATGCCAAGGGGCCGCTGCTGTTGGTTCCAAACCATGTTTCGTGGCTGGATTGGCTCTTTCTGCTGATGTTCCTCGGCCGGGACTGGCGCTTTGTGGTTTCACAGGCGGCGGCGGAGACCTCGTGGCTCCACCGGCGGTTGATGCTCAACTGGCGGACCTTCGCCATCGACCCGACCTCGCCCTACGCCGTCAAACGGATGGCGCAGCACCTGCAGGCAGGGGGCAAACTGGTACTGTTCGCCGAGGGCAGAATTACCTTCACCGGGAACCTGATGAAGCTGTTTGAAGGAACCGGGTTTCTGCTGGTGAAATCCCCGGCGCGGGTCATCACCTGCTACCTAAGGGGAGCCGACCGGCTCAAGCTGTCCCGGAATCCGGGATGGCGACGGTGGTTTCCCAAGGTAACGGCGCATTTCAGCGAGGCGCTCCAACCGCCGGATCTCACCCACCTCAAGCCCGGTGCGGCGCGAACCGCCCACACCGAGTGGTTGCGCCTCAAGATGGTCGACCAACAGTTTCAAACAGAGATGCGCCTGAGTCCTGCAACCCTGCCGGAGGCGATTATCGAGACGGCCCTCCTGCAGCCAGATTTTGAAGTGCTCGAGGATTTTGCTCAAAAGCCGCTCGTCTACAAACATCTGCTCGCCTCAGCCGACGCGCTTGCGGAGTCCTTCGATGCCGTGCTTCCCAAACACGACTGCGGAATCGGGGTGCTTTTGCCCAATAGCAACGCCAATCCGGTGAGCCTGCTGGCGCTCTGGTTTTTGGGCCGCACCCCGTCCATCTTCAACTTCTCCACCGGTTCCCAGTCCATGCTTCACAGCGCGAGGTTGGCGAATGTGGGGGCGATTATCACCTCGCGTGAATTTTTGAAGAAGGCGCGACTGGAGATCGGGCCCTTCACTCAGGCGGGCATTCAGGTCGTCTATCTGGAGGACCTCCGGCAGGACATCTCCACGGGAGACCGGCTTACGAGTGTCACCAAAGTGCGGCTCGCCCCGGATAAACTGCTCCGGAGGCGGGTCGACGCGGACACCCCCGCGGTGATCCTGTTCACCAGCGGCTCCGAGGGCGTTCCGAAGGGGGTGGTGCTTTCCCACGGCAACCTGCTTGCCAACATCCGCCAAATGCTTGCGGTCAACGACTTGAACGACACCGACCGGGTCTTCAACGCGCTGCCCATTTTTCATAGCTTCGGCCTGACGGTTGGCACGCTGCTGGGGTTGGTCCGGGGTTCCTACGTGTTTCTGTACCCCTCCCCCCTGCATTACCGAATCATCCCCAACGTGTTGTACGACAAGAACTGCACGGTATTCCTCTCTACCAACACCTTTCTCAACGGGTACCACCGTCGCGCTCACTCCTACGACTTCCGCTCGGTGCGCTGCCTGTTTGCCGCGGCGGAGAAGGTGCAGGATGCAACCTTCACCAGCTGGGCCCAGCGCTTCGGTGTGCGGATATTAGAGGGTTACGGAGCCACCGAATGCAGCCCAACCCTGAGTGTGAACGTCGGCCTGGCTTCGCGCCATGGTTCGGCGGGCCGCTTTCTTCCGGGGATCGAGTGGCGGCTGGAGGCGGTGCCGGGTGTCGAGACAGGCGGACGCCTCCTCGTGCGTGGGCCCAACATCATGAAGGGCTACCTCCATCTGGGGGCCCAGGCACCCGCTGCCCCACCGGATGGATGGTACGACACGGGCGACATCGTCCACGTGGATGCTGACGGCTTTCTCTACATCCTTGGAAGGATGAAGCGCTTTGCAAAGGTGGGCGGTGAAATGGTCAGCCTTACCGCGGTCGAAGAGGCCCTTGCGGGGGCCTTCCCGCAGCACGGCACACACTGCGCGATCGCGGTTGTCTCCCGGGCGGATGCAAAGCGCGGCGAGACCCTCATTGCCGTCACCACTGCCCCGGCACTGAGCCGGAACGAGGTGCGGCTCGCCCTTCAGGCGCGCGGCCTTTCGAACCTCTGTGTGCCCAGCGAAATACGGCTCATTGGGCGAATGCCGGTGCTCGGAAGCGGCAAGACCAACTACCGGGAGCTCCAGAAAATGCTGGAGGAAAACAGCCTGCCGCTCGCCGAAACCGGGGCGCCTGAGCCCGCGTTTGCAGAATCCGCGGCGCGCGTGCTGGTCCGCCAGCACAGTGTATGAATCCCTCACCCGCCTGGCGCCGCGGCTTTTGGTGTTTAATGGCCACGCAGTGCCAGAACGCCTTCAGCGACAACGCGCTCAAAAATCTGGTTGTCCTTCTGGTCCTGAGCCGCCCGATGTCGCAGTCGGAACGCGACAACGCCGTTGCACTGGCGGGCGCGCTTTTCGCACTGCCCTTCATCACCTTCTCCATGTTCGGCGGCTGGCTGGCCGACCGCTTTAGTAAACAACGGGTGATGTCCGGAGTGAAGGTGGCCGAAGGGTTCATCATGCTTTTTGCAGCCCTGGCGCTGGGCCTCCAGAGCCTGCCCCTCCAGCTGGGAGCGGTCTTCCTGATGGGCTGCCATTCGGCACTGTTCGGCCCCTCCAAGTACGGCATCCTTCCCGAGATTCTCCCCCTGGAGAGACTCTCCTGGGGAAACGGAATCCTCGAACTGCTGACCTTCGTTGGGATCATTCTCGGGACGCTTTCGGGAGGAATTCTGGCGGGGCGGTTTACGGAAAAGCCCTGGGTCTCGGGGCTGCTGCTGGCGGCTCTGGCCGTCGCCGGCTGGGTGGCCAGCGCGTTCATTCCAAAAGTGCCTTCGGCCAATCCTGACCGCCTGCTTCAACTCAATCCGGCCCGGGATCTCTTCTTTCAACTACGCAAGATGGCGCCCGACCCGCTCCTTTGGCGCGCGAACCTGGGGAACACCGGCTTTTTTTTCATCGCTGCCCTCGTCCAGATGAACCTCGTGTTGTTCGCCCACGACGTGTTGCAGTTGAGCGAATCGAAAAACGCCCTTCTCAACGCGGCGCTGGCAATCGGCATCGGGCTGGGCAGCGTGGCTGCTGGCTACGGTTCACGTGGCAGGATTGAGTACCGGCTCGTGACTGCGGGCTCCTTGCTGATGGCCCTGAGCACGATTCCGATGGGGTTTTCTTCAATCACCACCGAGCTGTTCTCGACAATGCTGCTCCTGCTCGGGTTTGGCGCCGGCCTGTTCATCGTGCCGGTGTGCGCAGTGCTCCAGAACCGGCCCGAGCCCGGCGAAAAGGGGGCGGTGCAGGGGGCGGCCAGCGTCCTTTCCTTTGTAGGCATCCTGGCCTCCGCAGGCGTGCAACGCGCCCTGCACTCCCAACTCAGCAGCGGAAAAATTTTCTGGATGTGCGGGCTGCTGGCCGTCCTTCTCGGGGCTTATGTGACTGCGCGAAAGCCCGGGCAGGACATTCCCCTCTAAACTGATCGAACGGATCCGGCCTAGCGGCCCGCCCGGCTGTCCGGGACAACCCAGCGCTTGAGCTTCGTCTCCAGAGGAGCTTCCCAAGCCACACGAAATTGTTCAGCCGGATGCAGGTGCACCCGCCTTCCGTCGCGGTGTTCAAACTGGAGGGTCACCGAGCGCATGCCCGGGCTCGACAAAAGCGCGTCCCGAATCTCGAACAGTTCCTCCGGCGTCGTCTTCTCCCAATCCAGCCTCAGCGCGACCGGTCTGCTCGACTCGGGCGGACGTTTGAGCGGTTTGACCTGGACCGCACTCACGCGTACGCCCTCCTCGTCCCGCACCTCCACCCGAGCCTCGATGTTGACCAGTTTGCCCGTCTCGATCAGGGCGGCGCCGGAGGCGAACGCCTCGCCAAAAATCATCACCTCCACCGACTCCGTCAGGTCCTCAAGCGTGACGATCGCAAAGGGTTTGTTCCCCTTTTTGGAAAACTTCTTTTCCACCGTCACCAGTGACCCTGCGATCTCGACGGTGGCATTGCGCTGCCCCGGCTCCACCTGCCCGGCCAGTTCCGCCAGCTTGACGTACTTGCCGCTCTCGAAAAGCGACCGATACCGGTCCAAAGGGTGGCCCGTGACGTAGAAGCCGAGCAACTCCTTCTCCGCAGCCAGCTTCTCCTCGGGACTCCACGGCAACACCGCCGGGCCCAACGCGCGTTTCACCACGGGCTGCGGCGTGTCCAGCATGTCGAACAGCGACACCTGCCCCGCCGCGCGATCCCGACTCAGGCTCGCGGCGGAGGCCATCGCGCTCTCGATCTCTGAAAAGAGCTGCGCGCGCTCAGCGCCCGTCCAGTCGAAGGCGCCGCAGCGCACGAGGCTCTCCACCGACTTTTTGTTCACCCGCTTGAGGTCCACCCGGCCACAGAAGTCTGCCAGCGACTTGAACGCGCCGGCACGGGTGCGTTCCTCCAACACGGCGGCCATGGCCAGTTCGCCGACGTTTTTGATCGCAGCCAATCCGTAGCGGATCCCCGGTTGTTCGCCGTGCCGCTCCGGTTCGAAAGAAAGGCCGCTGCGATTGACATCGGGCGGCAGGATCTGGATCCCCATCCGCTGGCATTCGGCCACGAAAACCGTGAGTTTGTCGGTTTTGCCAACTTCGTTCCCCATGACCCCGGCCATGAACTCCACCGGGTAGTTCGCCTTGAGATAGGCCGTTTGGTAGCTCACCCACGCGTAGGCGGCGGAATGGGAGCGGTTGAAGCCGTAACCGGCAAACTTTTCGAGCAAGTCGAAAATCTCGTCCGCCTGCTTCTCGGGGATGTTATTGATGGATTGGCAGCCTTCGCGGAACTTTTTGCGTTCCTCGGCCATCTTGTCCTTGTCCTTTTTGCCCATGGCGCGGCGGAGCAAATCGGCGCCGCCGAGGGTGTACCCGGCCAGCACCTGAGCCGCCTGCATGACCTGCTCCTGGTAAACAAAAATGCCGTACGTGTCGGCCGTGACCTTTTCGAGCAGCGGATGGGCGTACTTGATCTTTGATTCGCCCTTCTTGCGCTTGATGTAGTCGTCGATGAGGTCCATCGGCCCCGGCCGGTAGAGGGCGAGGATCGCGTTGATGTCCTCGATGTCCTTCACGTCAAACTTGCGACACGTCTTGACCATGCCGCCGGATTCCAACTGGAACACTGCTACGGTTTCTCCCCGGTTGAGCAGGTCAAAGGTGGGCTGGTCAGAGAGCGGGATCCGGTCGATGTCGAAGGCCGGTTCCCGGCGCCGGATCCACTGCACCGCGTCGTGAATCACGGTGAGGGTCTTAAGCCCTAGAAAGTCCATTTTGAGCATCCCGAGATCCCCCAGCGGGGACATGGGATACTGGCTGACGATGGAGCCGTCGTTGGCCCGCGTCAGGGGGATATACTCGGAAAGGTCGCGGTCGCTGATCACCACGCCCGCTGCATGCACGCCGACGCCGCGCGTGAGTCCCTCCAGGGTGCACGCGTACTCCCAGAGTTGGCGGGTGGCGGGTTCGTTTTCGACGGCGGCCTTCAGTTCGGGGTTTTTGTCGATGGCGCCATCGATGTGGTCGATTTCGCCGGTGGCCTTGTTCTTTTTGTCCTCGCCGGCAAGAGTGATGCCCAGTTCGTTGGGGATCATCTTGGCGATGCGGTCGG
Source organism: Chthoniobacteraceae bacterium (assembly GCA_044376515.1). Classification (GTDB taxonomy): domain Bacteria; phylum Verrucomicrobiota; class Verrucomicrobiia; order Chthoniobacterales; family Chthoniobacteraceae; genus Chth-196. Next base: position 25,677 of record JBILKV010000017.1, read on the forward strand.
CGTCGCCGTATCCCCAGCCCAACACGCGACCGACGTCCCGGACCACCGACTTGGCGCCCATCGTGCCAAACGTGGCAATCTGGGCGACGGCGCGCTCGCCGTACTTGACGCGGACGTACTCGATGACTTCGCCCCGGCGGCTCTGGCAGAAGTCCACATCGATATCCGGCGGGCTGACCCGTTCCGGATTCAAGAACCGCTCAAAAAGCAGCTTGAACTTGATGGGGTCGATATCGGTGATGCCCATGAGGTAGGCCACCATCGAACCGGCGGCGGAACCACGCCCCGGTCCGACCGGGATGCCCCGGCTCTTGGCCCAGTTGATGAAGTCCCAGACGATCAGGAAATAGTTCACAAACCCCTGTTTCTCCAGAAGGCCCAGCTCCCGTTCCAGTCGCTCCTGAATCTCGGCGGAATCGGCAGCCGCTCCGTAGCGGGCGCCCAACCCGTTGCGGCAGATCTCGCGCAGGTACTGGTTTTGATCCATCCCCGGCGGCGGTTCGTAGGCGGGGTACTTGGGCTTGCCGAACTCTATCTTGAGATTGCAACGCTCCGCGATGGCCAGGGTGTTGCTCACCGCCTCGGGGTACTCGCGAAACAGGGCGCTCATCTCCTGCGGGCTCTTGAAGTAGAGCTCCGGCACGTAGCGCATGCGTTTTTCGTCCGCCACGTTGCAGGCCGTGCCGATGCAGATCATCACGTCGTGGGCCTCGTGCTGGGAGCGTTCGAGAAAATGGACGTCGTTTGCGCCGACCATGCCCAGTCCAAGGTCCCTGGCGATGCGGGGCAGCACCCGGTTGACGCGGAGTTGTTGCTCGATGCCGTGGTCGTGCAGTTCGATGAAGAAGTTCTCGCGCCCGAGCATGTCGCGGTACTGCGCCGCCAGTTCCCACGCCCTCGGCTCGTTGTCGGCGAGAATCGCCTGGTTGATCTCGCCCTTGAGACATCCGCTCAACGCGATCAGCCCGGCACCGTACTGCGACAGCAGTTCCCGGTCGATGCGCGGCTTGTAGTACATGCCGTCCAGATGGGCGATGGACACCAGCTTCAGCAGGTTCTTGTAACCGTCCTCGTCGCGGGAAAGCAGCGTCAGGTGGGTGGCCGCGTCGCGACCGCTGGTGGCGTTGCGGTCCCGGTGGGAACCCGGTGCCACGTAGGCCTCCACCCCGATGATCGGCTTCACGCCCACTTTGACCGCTTCCTGGTAGAACTCGATGGCTCCAAACAGGTTTCCGTGATCGGTGAGCGCCACCGCCGGCATCCCGCACGCCTTGACCTTTTTCATGAGCTCGGGAATGCGCACCGCGCCGTCGAGGAGGGAGTATTCCGAGTGGAGATGAAGATGAACAAAGGGGTCAGACATGGGGTTGCTCGTCACGCTACACCCCCGCAACAAAACGCGCAAAGGCTGCGCTTCCGTGATCTGTCCGGAGGCTGCCGCCGCAGCCCGACCGGGCTGCGGCAGCGGGGCGCACGGACGACCGAAAAAAGCGATGGGAGGCCCAAAGAAACGGGTGGGCCCTGAGGTTTTTGTTATTTAGACTCCCTTTTATATGACAACAAACGGCGGCAACCCCGAAGTACTGCTTCATTCCCGCAAGTCTCCCTCCCGGTACAGCGTTCCCAACCTGGACCGGGCGCTCAGCATTCTGGAGACCCTCAGCGGCGCGCCCGGCGGGCTGACCCTCAGCGAGATCGCCGCCGTTTTGGAGATCCCCACCAACAGTGTGTTCCGCATCAGCCGCACTCTGGAGGAACGGGGTTACCTTGAGCGAAGCGAGGCCACCAAGAAATTCCAGCTCACCCAGAAACTGCTGCGCCTGAGCTGCGCCCCAGCCGCCGGGGAACGGAGCCTCACGGAATCGGCGCTTGAAACCATGCGTGGCCTGCGCGACCAGACCCTTGAGACCGTGCTTCTAGGAACCATCTCCGGCACCGAGGGCATTGTTGTTGAACAAGTCCCGGGCCGGCATCAATTCCGGTTCTGCGTGGACGTGGGGGTCCGTTTTGAACTGCACACGGCCGCCCCCGGCAAGGCGATGCTCGCCGCGATGCCCCCGTCCGAGGCGCGCGCGCTCATGGACCAGATGCCCTTCACCCGGTTCAACGACCGGACCATCACCTCGCGCGCCGCGTTTGAAGCAGAACTGGACCGAACCCGGCAACGGGGCTTCGGGGTCGACGAAGGAGAGGAGCGCGAAGGCGCGCACTGCATCGGCGGGGTGATTCTCGACCGGCAAGGCACGCCCGTGGGCGCCGTCTGGATCACCGGCCCCTCCTCGCGGCTTCCGGCCTCTCGGTTTGGCGAGGTTGGTCTGATGCTTCGGGACGCCGCCCGCCAGATCTCAAACAAGCTTGGCTATTTCTCAAACTAAACCTCCAGACCCTTCGCGATGAAACTCCCATTCGCAAATCCGCTGGCCGGCCTGTGTTCCGGCGTCGCGCTGCTCTTCTCCGGCACAGCCTCCGCGGCGGATGCCAATCCGGAGGCCGCCAGATTTTTCAAGGAACAGGTCCATCCCCTGCTCAAGACGCACTGCATCAAGTGCCACGGCGGAGAAAAGACCAAGGGCGGCCTGACCCTCACCTCGCGGGAGGCCTTTCTCAAGGGCGGCGAAAGCGGGGCGGCCTTCGACCCGGCAAACCCGGCCAAGAGCCGGATGCTGGACATGCTCAGCTACCGCGACGCGGAACATGAGATGCCGCCGGCCGGCAAGAGACCTCAGGCGGAGCTTGATGTGTTTCGGAAGTGGCTCGAGATGGGGGTACCTTACGACCCCGCCCTCGAAACGAACGCCCCGCAAACGGTCAGGACGAAACCCGTCGACTCCTGGGAGGAGCGCACCAACTGGTGGGCCTACAAACCAGTCCGGAAGGAAGGTCCGCCGAAGGTTGCAGAATCCGCCTTGGCGCGGCATCCGGTGGACGCGTTTCTGGAGCAGAAACGTGCCGAAAAAGGGCTGCGTCCCAACCCGCCTGCGACCAAGGAACAATTGGCCAGGCGTGCGTACTACGATCTAACCGGGCTCCCCCCCTCGCCCGAGGAGGTAAGCAAATTCGTGGCGGACCCCTCCCCAGATGCATGGCCCAAGCTGGTGGACGCGCTTCTGGCCAAACCCCAGTACGGCGAAAAATGGGCCCGCCACTGGATGGACGTCGTCCGGTATGCGGAATCGGAGGGCTTTGAGCGGGACAATGAAAAGCCCCACATCTGGCGGTACCGCGACTACTTGATTGAGGCGTTCAACAAGGACCTGCCCTACGACCGCTTTATTCTCGAACAACTCGCCGGCGACGAGATTGCGGTGCCAACCTTCGAGTCGCTCGCCGCCACCGGGTTTCTCCGGTTGATGCAGTGGGACGACGAACCTTCCGACCGACTCCAAGCCAAGTACGACATCCTGGCCGACAACGTGCAGATGGCCAGCGAGGCATTTCTGGGGATGACGATGGGTTGCGCCCGCTGTCACGACCACAAAAAGGACCCCATTTCGCAGAAGGACTACTACAGTTTCATGTCCTTTTTCCACGGCCTCCGGGACTACGGGGGCACGCGCAACAACCCGCAGATGTGGGCGCCCGAGGCGGACCGCGAACGCCTCGATCTGGAGCACACGCAGAGGCTCGCCGCGATGGATGCAAAGTACAACCGGCAGAGGGATATCCTGCTTGAGTGGTACGCAAAAGCCGCGCCCGCGAATGCGCCGCGCAAGGAGTCCGTCGTGCTTGTCGCAGCCCGGGGTGGGGCGGAGAACTCCTGGCAGCACACTGCCAAGGAACCGCCCTACAACTGGCGGGCGGAAAGCTTCGCTCCAAAGGATTGGAGCCTCGAAGACGCCACCTCCGTTCAGGCCGGGGGAGCCGTGTGGATGCGCGCCAAGTTCGGACTGGCCGAAATCCCGGCCGACGTCTTCCTGGATTTGGAATACGGAGGCAACACGGAGGTTTTTCTCAACGGCACCCCGATTTTGCAGGGGCGCAATCTGCCTGTTGGAAGGCGTGCAATCGAGCTGCAGCCGAACTTCAAACGCCTTCTCCATACCGGAGCGAACTTTCTGGCGGTCCGCGCACACGTCTCCGAATCCGGAACACTGCCCAAAGTCAGCCTCCATTCTGGACACACCCCCCTGACGCTTGCAGAGCGACTGCTTCGCGGCCCGAAGAAATCGGAGCAGCCTGAACTGGATAGACTGGCCGGAGGCGGCGACCTGCTGGCCAACCTTAAGAACGCAACCACAGCGTGGATCGCCGAGGCCGCCCGCCCCGTTGGCACGCCCGTGAGCGCCGCAGCCGAGGATGGCGCGAACCCCGCCCCTCTGGCCATCCACCGCCGTGGCAGCCCCCAAAATTTGGGGGATCCCGTGGAACCCGCCTTCCCCGCCGTGCTGACCAGCAAGGGCGCCCACCCGCAGCCGGCACAGCCGGTCGCGGCCGGCAAATCCTCAGGCCGCCGTCTGGCGCTGGCCAACTGGCTGGTGCAGCCTGAAAACCCGCTGGTAAGCCGGGTTGCGGTCAACCGGATCTGGCAGCACCATTTCGGGCGCGGCCTGGTTCCCACGCCCAACGATTTTGGCCGCCTTGGCGAACTGCCGACGCATCCGGAGCTGCTCGATTATCTCGCCCGAACCTTTATTGAAAAAGGCTGGAGCCTTAAGGCGATGCACCGGCTGCTGCTGACCTCCCAAGCCTATCAGGCAAGTTCCACCGGCACGCAGGAGTCGCTTTCGAAGGACCCTGAAAACATGCTGTTCTGGCGATATCCAATGCGGCGACTCACGGCGGAGGAGCTCCGGGACTCGATTCTCTCGGTCTCCGGGGTGTTGGTTCCCAAGATGTTTGGGCCGCCCGTGCACCCTCCCCTGCCGCGGGCCGTGCTCGAAACCCAGTCCGTCCCCGGGCGGAACTGGCCGGCGGAATCCGAGGAGGAGACGGCGCGCAGGACCATCTATGTGCACGTCAAGCGGAGCCTGTCGGTTCCCCTGCTCTCGGACCACGATCAGGCACCGACGGACACGCCCTGCGCCGTGCGCTTCGTCAGCACCGTTTCAACGCAGGCTCTGGGGTTGCTCAACTCGGAGTTCATGGAACGCCAGTCCCGGTTGTTTGCGACACGCCTCCGGCGGGAGGCGGGAGCAGATCTAACCGCCCAAATCCGCCAAGGCCTGCATTTGGTGCTGCAGCGCGCTCCCCGGGACAGCGAGATCGCCCTCTGCCGTCAGACCTGCGAAAAGCTCAAAAACGAGCTCCAACTCTCCGATGAAACCGCCCTGCAGCGCTTCGCATTGATCGCACTCAACCTGAACGAGTTTATTTACTTGGACTAACCCGGATCCCTCCCCATGCAAAACTCTCTCCAATCAAATTTCTGCGGAAATGTGCGGCGCCGCGAATTCCTCACCACGGTAGGCGGCGGCTTCACCCACATGGCGCTTTGCGGGCTGCTGGCGAAGGACGGTTTTTTTGGAACCGAGGCCCGGGCGACGGCCAGTCCGGTGCTTGAAGCACGCCAACTGCCGGCCAAGGCCAAGAGTGTGATCTTTCTGTTCATGTACGGCGGACCGAGCCACATCGACACCTTTGACTACAAGCCTGCAATGATCGGAATGGACGGCAAAACCATCCAAATCCAGACGAAGGGCCGTGGCGGCTCCAAAAACGAGGGCCGGATCGTCGAACCCAAGTGGAAGTTTAAACAGTACGGCCAGTGCGGGAAATGGGTTTCGGAGCTCTTCCCCAACCTTGCCCAGTGCGTTGACGACCTCGCCTTCATCCACAGCATGACTGCGGAGTCCCCGATCCACGGGTCGGCGATGATCAAGATGAACACTGGTTCGATCCTCAACGGAAAGCCCTCCCTGGGGTCATGGATCAACTACGGCCTGGGGACGCTCAACCAGAACCTGCCCGGTTACGTGGTCATGCTCGACAAAAAGGGCGGGCCCATTTCCGGAGCGAAGAACTGGTCCTCCGGCTTCATGCCGGCCGCCTATCAGGGGACGGTGTTTCGTCCCACAGGCGCGCCCATCCTGGACTTGAGCCCCCGGGAGGGAGTCAGCGCTGCGGAGCAGCGACTCCTGCTTAACTCCCTCAACGAGCTCAACCAATCCCACCTGAACGGGCGAAGCGACAACACCAATTTGGCCGCCCGGATCGAAAGCTACGAGCTCGCCTACCGCATGCAGGCGGCCGCCCCCCAAGCCATCGACCTCTCCAAGGAAACACCGGAAACGCTCGCCCTCTATGGGATGGACAATCCGCGCACCGAGGATTTCGGGCGCAAGTGCCTGCTCGCGCGGCGGCTGGTTGAGAGCGGGGTGCGCTTCATTCAGATTTACTCCGGCGGTGCGCACAATGACGACAACTGGGACGCCCACGGGGATCTGGTGAAAAACCACGAGTTCCACGCAGGCAACACCGACAAGGCGATCGCGGGCCTGCTCAAGGACCTCAAACAGCGCGGCCTGCTGGACGAAACCCTCGTGGTCTGGGGCGGCGAGTTCGGGCGCCAGCCCACCGCCGAGTACGCTTCGGGCACCGGCCGGGACCACAATTCGGCGGGTTTCACGATGTGGATGGCCGGCGGCGGCATCAAGGGTGGCGTCAGCTACGGCCAGACCGACGAACTCGGCAACCGGGCCGTCGCCAACCGGTGCGAGGTCAAAGACCTGCACGCCACGATCCTGCACCTCCTCGGCGTGGACCCCAACCACCTCTCCTTTTTCTACGGCGGTCTGGACCAGAAACTCGTCGGAGTCGAAGGCGCGGACCCTATCCACGCCATCATGGCCTAAACCGCCTCCGCGCGTGCTATTCCCTCAACCTCCCAATTTGCGAAAGCACTCCCATCCCATCGTTTACATGAAAACCAAAGACAGTTCCCCCGTAGCCCCCGCTCCCTTTCATTCGCTCGCCCTCTGCGGTCTCGCGGTCTGCGCCCTGACCGGTGGCACTTATGCGCTTGCCGAACAGGCCGGTGCCCAGCACAGGCTGCTCGTGGCAAACACCGGCCGGTTGGCGGTGGTCGCGCCAGACGGTACGCTGGAGCGCGACATCAAGAGTGCCGGACTCCACGACGCCTCCCTGCTTCCCAACGGCAATCTGCTGTACCAATCCAGTTGGACAAAGGTCACCGAAGTGGACCCGCAGGGCAAAGTGGTCTGGGAATACGATTCGGCCAACTCGAACGGCAATGCGGGCGTGCCTTTGGAAGTCCACGCCTGCCAACGCCTTGAAAACGGGCTGACGATGATCGCCGAATCGGGCGTTGGCCGCATCATCGAGGTGGACCGCGAAGGCAAGTTGGTCCATCAAATCAAACTGGTCCGGGACAGGCCCAACAAGCACAGCGACACCCGGTTGGTGAGGCGCACCCCAGCGGGCACCTATCTGGTCGCCCATGAGGCCGACGGGAAGGTTCGTGAATACGACAGGGACGGCAAGGTGGTGTGGGAGTTCGAGGTGCCGTTGTTCGGCAAAAAGCCCGCGGGAGGCCACGGCCCCGAGGCGTTCGGGAACCACCTTTTCAGTGTGGTCCGGATTCCCAACGGCAACACCCTGATCGGCACGGGCAACGGCCACAGCGTTCTCGAAGTGAATCCCAAGGGCGAAATCGTCTGGAAGGTCGAACAGGACGATCTGCCCGGCATTCAGCTCGCCTGGGTCACGCGGGTCGAACGACTCCCCAACGGCAACACCCGTTTCGGCAACTGCCACGCAGGGCCGAAGATGCCGCAGAGCATCGAGGTGGATCCCTCCAAAAAGGTGGTCTGGTCGTACGCGGACTTCGCCCGGTTCGGCAACTCCACCGTGGCGGTGGATGTCATTGACGGAATCGGCACTTCCAAAGGAAACTAGGGGTTTGCGCCGCGCTTTATCCGCCGCCAGACAGCTCCAAACACACCCCCGCCTTCACCATGTTTGATCCCGCCTCGTTTTCACTCAAAAACCGGGTTGCCCTTGTTACGGGCAGCTCCACCGGCCTTGGCAAGGCGATGATTGCCGGACTCGGGAGGGCCGGCGCAAAGGTCGCCCTAAACTACCAAAACAATCAGGCTCGGGCGGAGGCCGCATTTGCCGAGTTGGAAGCCGCTGGGATCGAAGGAATGTTGGTCCGGGGCGACGTCACCAGCGAGGCGGAGGTCGCGCGCATGACCGGCGAAATCGCCGCGAAACTGGGGCCCGTAGACATCCTCGTCCTCAACGCGACGCCCGCCCAGCCCCAGATGCCGGTCGAGGAATACGACTGGGAGTTTTATCAGCAGATGTTCGAGTTCTTCATCAAGAGCCCCGTGCTGCTCACGCGCGCCTGCCTGCCGCACATGAAGTCGCAGAAGTGGGGCCGGATCATCAACATTGGTTCCGAGGTGGTCGCCCGCGGCGTGGGAAACTTCACCGCTTACGTCTCGGCCAAAGGCGGCCAGAACGGCCTCAACCGGAGTCTCTCGACCGAGCTCGCCCCTTGGGGGATCACGGTCAACATGATCTCACCCGGTTGGATTCCGGTGGAACGCCATCTCAACGATCCGGAAGAGCAGAAGCAGGGATACCTGAGCCTGATCCCGATGGGTCACTGGGGCGTTCCGGACGACGTCGCCGGCGCAACGGTGTTTCTCGCCAGCGACGCCGCGGCGTTCATCACCGGCCAAAACCTCCACGTCAACGGCGGCATGACCACGCACTAACCCCTCGCCCCCTTCCCCCTAACCTAAAATGAACATCCCCTCCTCCCTCCGCCACACCGCGCTCCTAGGCCTGCTCGCCCTCTCGCTGGGCGCCTGCGACAAACCCGCCACACCCGAGAGCACGGCACAAGGCGGTTCCGCCGCGGACAAACCGAAAAAGGTGGCATTTGTAACCAACGGCGTCGCCTCTTTTTGGACGATCGCCTCCGCAGGGGTGAAGGCCGGGGCGCGTGACTTCAAAGTCGACGCGCAGACCCTCATGCCCGCCGAGGGCATCAGCGACCAGAAACGCATGATCGAGGATCTGCTCACCCGCGGCATCGACGGCATCGCCCTCAGCCCGATCGACCCAGCCAACCAGACCGAACTGATCAACACAGCGGCCAAGAGGGCCAAGGTGATCACGCACGACTCGGACGCCCCGCAAAGCGAACGGCTGCTCTACATCGGCATGGATAATTACAAGGCGGGCCGCATGTGCGGCGAACTCGTCAAGGAAGCCATGCCCAACGGAGGCACCATCATGATCTTCATCGGTCGTCTGGAGCAGGACAACGCCAAGCGGCGCAGGCAGGGAGTCATCGACGCCGTGCTCGGACGCCCCGACAACAGCGACCATTTTGATGAAACCTCCGCCGTGCTCGAGGGCAACGGCTTCAAAATCCTCGGCACGCTCACCGACCAGTTTGACCGCGCCAAGGGCAAGGCCAACGCCGAGGACACCCTCGCGAAGTATCCCGACGTCGGATGCATGGTGGGGCTCTTCGCTTACAACCCCCCGCTGATCCTCGAGGCCCTCGGCCAGTCCAACAAACTCGGCACGGTCAAACTGGTGGCCTTCGACGAAGACGACGCCACCCTTGACGGGATCGAAAAGGGAACCGTTTTCGGCACAGTCGTGCAGGACCCTTACATGTACGGCTACAAGTCCGTGGAGGTGCTCTCCGGATTGCTCAGTGGAAAACCGGCGGCGACCGAAAAGTTTATCGACATCCCGGCCCGTAAAATCCGGAAGGACAACGTGGTCGAATTCCGCACCGAACTGAAGGCGCGTTTGAGCGCCGCGCAATAGCCGGGCGCGCAAGCGGTTTCTCGGCTTCCCCCCCGCGGACCCTGAGGCTCCAAACCAGCGCTCGACGCGTCTGAATTCCGGCGAGCAACGCCAGCCCACACCCAATCTGCACCATGGCGTCGCCCCTGCTGGAAGCCCGTGAAGTGAGCAAGTCCTTCGCTGGGGTGCGCGCGCTCAAAGGGGTGAGCCTGAGCGTTTTTCCGGGAGAGGTGCTCGCGGTGATCGGCGAGAACGGGGCGGGTAAAAGCACCCTGATGAAGATCCTGGCGGGTGTGCAAGCGCCCGACACCGGTTCGCTGCTGGTCGATGGCATTCCGCGGCACATCGCCTCTGTTCAGGAAGCGCTCTCACTCGGAATTGCCCTCATCCATCAGGAACTGAATCTGGCGGAGACCCTCGACGTTGGCTCCAACATTTTCCTCGGCCGCGAACCCCACCGGTTCGGCTGGGTGGACGCGGCGCGCGTGACGCGGGAGGCCCGCGTGGTGCTGGAGCGGGTCGGGTTGCGAGTGGATCCGGGCACGCTTGTGGGCGACCTGACCATCGGGCAGCAGCAACTGGTGGAGATCGCCAAGGCGCTTTCGGTGAACGCGCGCGTGCTCATCATGGACGAGCCGACCTCCAGCTTGTCCGAACACGAAACGCGGGTGCTGCTCCACCTGATCCGGGAACTGCGAGGCAAGGGCGTGGGCATCGTCTACATTTCCCACCGTCTCGGCGAGGTGCGTGGCCTTGCAGACCGCGTCGAAGTGCTCCGTGACGGGGAGAACGCAGGCCGCCTGCAAAAAGAGGAGATCTCCCACGGTGCCATGGTCCAGCTCATGGTGGGCCGGGAGCTCTCCCAGTTTTACCCGCATCAAACCCATCAACCGGGAAGCGTGGTTCTGGAAGTGAAGGGACTGCGCACCCGGACTTACCCGGCTGAATCAGTCGATTTTGAATTGCGCGCGGGGGAAGTGGTCGGCATGGCGGGGCTGGTGGGTGCGGGGCGCAGCGAACTCATGGAGGCGCTTTTCGGCGTGGTGCCGGCACTCCAAGGAACCGTCCGGATCGCTGGCCGGACGGTTTTTCCGGGCTCCCCGCGTGCGGCCATGCAGGCGGGAATCGCGCTGGTGCCGGAGGACCGGAAGCGGCAGGGGCTTTTTCTGGAGATGGGGGTCAGGGAGAACCTCAGCATTGCCGCGCTGCATCGCGATCAAAAGGGAGGCTTCCTCAACCGGCCTGCCGAAAAGGCGCTCTGCGAGGAGATGATCCCGGCAATGCGGATCAAGACCGCCAGTGTGGACCAACCCGTGCAGTTTTTATCCGGCGGCAACCAGCAGAAGGTGGTGATTGGAAAATGGCTGGCGACGCGGCCCCTCGTGCTTTTGCTCGATGAACCGACCCGCGGGGTGGACATCGGCGCCAAACAGGAAATTTACCGTCTGATGGAGGAACTGGCAGCCACGGGGGTCGCCGTGCTGTTTGTTTCCAGTGATCTGGAGGAGATTCTGGGCATGTCCGACCGCGTTCTGGTGCTTCACGAGGGACGTCTCAGCGGGGAACTCCCAAGAAACGCGCTCAGCGAGGAAGCCGTGATGCGGCTCGCGACCGGAGCAAATCCTGAAACGGCAACCGCGAATTGATATGAGAAAAAATCTGGGAATCCTCGGCCTGTTGCTCGCTGTGTGCCTCGTCACAGCGATGCTTTCGAGCAGCTTTCTGAGCGCCTACAACATCGAGAATGTGCTGCGCCGCTCGGCGCTGTTCGGGATTTTGAGCATCGGCGTAGCGTTTGTGATCATCACGGGCGGGATCGATCTTTCGCTTGGTTCGGTGGTGTGTCTGGTGGGCTGCGGACTGCCGTGGCTGTTGACCGTCCAGCACTGGCCACTTCCCGCCGCGCTGCTGGCGGTCACCGCGGTTTCAGTCGGGATCGGCCTCTCCCACGGCCTGCTCATCACAAAGCTGCGGATCCAGCCCTTCATCGTGACCCTCTGCGGGCTGCTGCTTTACCGCGGAATCGCACGGGGATTCACCGCGGACCAAACCGTCGGCTTCGGGAGCGAATTCAAGACGCTGCGTCTGCTGGCGACCGGTAAAATACCGTTCCTGCCCGGCTTGGATCTTCCCGCTCCCCTGCTGTTTCTAACCTTGGTGGCGGTGGTGGCCGCGGTCTTTCTCAACCGGACCATATTCGGCCGCTACCTGCTGGCTTTGGGACGCAACCCGCAGGCGGCCACCTACAGCGGCATCGCTACCGAGCGGATGACGATCCTCGCCTACGTGCTCAGTTCCGGCCTGGCGGGTCTGGGCGGCGTCCTTTTTGTTTTGGACGTTAATTCGGCGCAACCGGTTGATTTCGGGAACTTTTACGAGCTTTACGCCATCGCCGCAGCGGTGCTCGGCGGCTGCAGCCTCCGTGGCGGGGAGGGTTCGATCGTCGGGATCCTGATTGGCGCCGCGTTGATGCAGGTGCTGCGGAACATGATCACACTCGTGACCACGCGGAACAACGTGGAATTCGCAATCATCGGGGCGGTCATCCTGCTGGGCGTGGTCGCGGACGAAATCACCCGGCGAATCGCCGCAAAACGCCGCGCCGCACAGGTGCTCCAAAACGCGCTGGCGGGTTGAACAGAGAGGTGCCACCGCGTCAGGTCGTCTCAGGGGATCTGCGCACGGCACGATACCGGTAGCGCTGTTCCCGCAGGGATGGTTCTGCGAGGCTTGCCCGAACCGCCGGACGCCGCTAAGTGTTCCCGCTTTCACCCACAGGCCTCCCGCCCACACACTCTTCCTTCTTCCAACCCCCCTTTTGATTATGGGCCACATCTACAACAACATCATTGAAACCGTCGGCCGCACCCCCTTGGTGAGGCTCAACCACGTCACCGCCGGCCTTGAGGCGACGATCGCCCTGAAGTGCGAGTTCTTCAACCCGCTGGGCAGCGTCAAGGACCGCATCGGCATGGCGATGATCGAAACGGCCGAGCGCGACGGCCATGTCACCAAAGACACGGTGATTGTGGAACCCACCAGCGGAAACACAGGGATCGCTCTCGCCTTCGTCTGCGCCGCCAAGGGCTACAAATTGATCCTAACCATGCCGGAAACCATGTCGCTCGAAAGGCGCACACTTCTTGCGATGCTCGGCGCCGATCTGGTGCTGACCCCCGGCTCCGAAGGCATGAAGGGTGCCATCGCCCGCGCCGAAGAAATCGTGCGTACCACCCCCAAGGCATGGATGCCCCAGCAGTTCAACAACCCGGCCAACCCGGAGGTCCACCGCCACACCACGGCCGAGGAAATCTGGAGCGACACCGACGGCAAGATCGACATTTTCGTCGCGGCCGTCGGCACGGGCGGAAGCATCACCGGCTGCGCGGAAGTGCTCAAGAGCCGCAACCCCAATCTTCAGGCGATTGCGGTCGAACCCGCCGATTCTCCGGTGATCACCCAAACGATGCACGGACAACCAGTCAAGCCGGGCCCCCACAAGATCCAAGGCACGGGCGCCGGGTTTGTGCCGAACAACCTGCACATTAAAATACTGGACGAGGTGATCACGGTTTCCAATGACGACGCCTTCGCCATGGCGAGGCGCCTTGCCAAGGAAGAGGGCATCCTAGCCGGCATCTCCTCCGGAGCGAACGTGCACGCCGCCATTCAGGTGGCCAAGCGCCCCGAAAACAAGGGCAAGCTCATCGTGACCATCGCCTGCTCGACTGGGGAACGCTACCTCTCCACCGCGCTCGCAGCCGAGGCGCGCGCGGCCGTGGGTGCGTAAACCGGCCCCTTGGCTCTCGCCAAAAATTCCGGGGCTTTTCTCCGTGATGACAAGCCGAAGTGAACTGTTGGGCATCTGCCTCCCGTCGCTGCTCTCGCTCTTGTTGGGGGCCTGTGCGGGGGATCGTGCGCATGTCGTGCGCGTC
>JBILKV010000283.1:0-4703 GCA_044376515.1 Chthoniobacteraceae bacterium
CTGTTCTGGCCCGGCAAACCCGGTGCCCCTGAGGCAAACGCCGAACCGCTGACCACCGCGCAGCAAAAACGCTTTGAGGCCGGCAAGGTGCTCTACACAGCGACCTGCGCAGCCTGCCACCAGACACACGGTCTCGGACTGGATGGGATCGCTCCTCCCCTGGCGGATTCCGAGTGGGTGACCGGCCCCGTGGAGCGACTCGGTCGCATCGCGATCAACGGAGTGCGCGGCCCGATCAAGGTCGGCGACCGGCGTTTCGGCATGGAGATGCCTGCGCTGGGCGTGCTCGACGACGAACAACTCGCCTCCGTCTTCACCTACATCCGGCGCGAGTGGGGCCACACCGCGAGCCCCATCGAAACCGATACCGTCAAACAGATCCGCACCGCGATTGCCGGCCGTCAGGACGCGTGGACCGAGGCGGAACTCCTCAAACTGTCAGCCAAATAAGCACCGGCCCGTCCACTCGGGCCCGTACCAAGCCCCGCAACAGGGCATGCGCCACCCCCCATGAAAATCCCCCTCGCAAACGCAATCACCCTCCTGCTGTTCGCTGTTTCCGCGGCAGCCCAGCAGGCGCCGGCTCCACTCCGTGCGGGCATCATCGGACTGGATACGTCCCATGTCCCCGCCTTCACACGGCTCTTCAACAACCCGATGGCCGATGGCGACCTGGCGGGGATCACCGTGGTCGCCGGTTACCCCGGGGGAACGGACATGCCGGCGAGCAAGACACGCGTGGACAAGTTCACCGAACAGATCCGCTCCATGGGAGTAGAGATCGTTGATTCGATTCCGAAGCTTGTCGAAAAATCGGACGTCATCCTGCTCGAGAGCGTGGACGGACGGATCCATCTTGCCGAGGCGCGCGAGGCGTTCAAATCGGGCAAGCCGGTCTTCATCGACAAACCCCTCGCGGGCACGCTGGTGGACGCCATCGTGGTTTTTGAACTCGCCAAGCGACACAACGTGAAATGTTTCTCCAGCTCCTCCTCCCGGTTTGGAGGCGACCTCGTCTCCCTCATCGGCAACGAGGAAGTCGGCGAGATCGTGGGCGCCACCACCTGGGGACCCTGCTCCTACCAAAGCGGAACACCCGACCTGTTCTTTTACGCCATCCACGGGGTCGAATCTCTCTTCACCCTCATGGGGCCCGGCTGCAAAACCGTCAGCCGTTCCAAAAACCAAACCCACGATCAGGTCACCGGCGTTTGGAAGGACGGTCGCGTGGGAACCTACCGCGGCATTCTCAAGGGAAAAGCGGAGTTTGGTGCGACGGTCTACGGAACCAAAAGCGTCCAGCACGGAGGCAAGAGCATCAGCTACGAGGCGCTTTGCCGGCAAATCGGACGCTTTTTCCGCACCGGCACCGCCCCGGTGTCCGCCGAGGAGACACTGGAAATTTTTGCATTCATGGAGGCCGCTGACGAAAGCGAACGCTCCGGGGGCAAGCCGGTGGAAGTGGCGGCGGTGCTCGAAAAAGCCAGAGCCGAAGCAACGGCGACTCTCGCGAAGCTCGCCGCCGGCCACTGAACCGCCATTGCAGCCCGGCGGAAGAACCGGGGAAAACTGAGGACCGAGCGGGCGTGGAAAGGTGCCCGTTGGGAGTTGCCACGGCCCCCGTCCTGTATACAGTCCACAGGAACAGCATCGCCCGCCCCTTCCCCGTGCACCCCAGCCATCCCAACCTCGCCCCGCTTTCACGCCGAAGCCTCGCTGAAGACGCCACCTCCCGCATCCGGCGGGCGATCATTTCGGGCGAACTCGCCCCGGGGCATTCCCTGCCCGAGACCACCCTCGCCAGACAACTCGCCGTCAGCCGCGTCCCCATCCGTGAAGCCCTTGTCGAGTTGGAACAGGAGGGCCTCGTCGAGTTCGACAGCCACGGCCGCAGCCGCGTCCGGTTGCTCTCGGAAGCGGATTTTGAGGATCTCTTCTCCATGCGCTGCACGCTCGAAGTCATGGCGGCAAGGCTGCTTGCAAAGCGCCTCGACAAAGCAATCGGGGAGGATTTGCGGGAACTGATCGACCGGCAGGAAGCGACCTCGGACCTGACGGAACTGAGCTTTCTCGACGTCGAATTTCACGAGCAGATCATCCTCGCCACCAACCACAGGCCGCTTGCGGTGTGCTGGAAAACCATCCGCTCCCAGATCGAGTTCTGGCTGGCCAGGGCGCACCGCGCTCAGGCCGCGCAACATCTCTCCTCCATCGAGTTAACCGTTCCGGGACACAGACGCCTTCTCGCGGAATTGTGCAGCGGTAATGAAACGCGCGCCGAAAAAGCCATGCGCACCGAAATGGCGACGTGGCGCGAGTGGCTCCCGGCCTGAATCCCTTCCCCGCCATGAACCGAGCCGCCCCCCTTCTGCTCGCCTGCACAGCCCTCTGGACCGGGGCGCCTTTGTTCGCCGCGGCCCAACCGCCACAGCCTCCCGCTGACGCGAACGGCATCGCGTTTTTCGAAACGAGCATCCGCCCCTTGCTTTTGGAGCGCTGCATCGAGTGTCACGGTGAGAACAAGCAGAAAGGCGGTCTCCGTCTGGATTCCAAAGCCGCTTGGGAAAAGGGCGGCGACAGCGGACTTCCCATCCGTCCGGGTGCCCCGCAGGAAAGTCTGCTCATCAAGGCGGTCCACTACGCGGACAAGGATCTCCAGATGCCCCCGAAAAAGCCTCTCTCCCCACAGGAGGTCGCGCTTCTGGAGCAGTGGATTGCCATGGGCGCTCCCGATCCGCGCTCCGGCACCATCAACGCTCCGCCCACCCCGGAGAGTGAAAGCGTGCGCAAACACTGGGCCTTCCAGCCCCTTTCCCGCCCCACACCTCCTGCGACGGAAACGGCAACCGCTCCAACCGGACCCCTCGACGGCTTCATCAACGCACAACTCGCAAAGACTGGCCTGAGCGCCAATCCCGCCGCCGACGCCCGGACACTGCTCCGCCGCGTTTGCCTCGACCTGACCGGCCTTCCGCCGAGCCCCGCTGAGACGCACGCCTTTTTGCAGGATACCGCCCCGGGCGCCTTTGAACGGCTGGTGGACCGCCTCCTCGCCACGCCCGCATACGGGGAGCGCTGGGGAAGGCACTGGCTCGATGTCGCCCGCTATGCGGACACCGCCGGCGACGGAGCCGACTACCCCGTCAGGGAAGCCGTAAAATACCGGGACTGGGTCATTCAGTCCTTCAACAAGGACCAGCCTTACAACCAGTTTTTGCGGGAACAGATCGCGGGCGACATTCTCGCAAAAAAAGCTCCCCCGGAGCAGTTTGCCAACCTTGTTACGGCCACCGGCTTTCTCGCGGTTGGAAAGCGCTACGGGTACAAGCCCTCGCCCGATTTTCAGCACCTCGACTTCGCCGACGCCATCGATTCGGTAGGACGTTCCCTGCTCGGGCTCTCCCTCGGGTGCGCCCGCTGCCATGACCACAAATTTGATCCTGTGAGCGTCGGCGATTACTACGCGATGTATGGAATTTTCGAGAGCACCCAGTGGGCGTTTCCAGGCGGTGAAGAGCAGAAGCGCCCCTCCCATTTTCCTGCGCTGGTGCCCGCTTCGGAGGCGGCCCGGCTCGATGCGCTCAAGACGGTTAAAATTGCGGACCTCGACCGAAAACTCGCCGGGTTGAAGGACGAGCGCGGGCAGGCCGACGGCAAGTCGTTTGGCGGCGCAGTCGGCCTTGGATTCGAAGGCCAGCCTGCCGGCAAGCCCCCCGGACCGCCCTGGCTGTCCGCGGGGCCCAACCTCGTCCACGCGGACGCCCAGAGTCCCTTCGCCCACGTGCACCCCGCCGGAAAACAGGGGGTCCGCATTGGGACCAGCACGTCGAACGACGGTGTCCGCTACGTCTTCGCCAAGCCCCTGAAGGCTCAGAATGCGAAGCAGCTCGAATTCACGATCGACTTCCGCACCGCGACCGGCGACGCCCACACAGGCTCCTACCGGTTCTATCTCGGGCGGGGCGTCGTCCAGTCCCTCGCCGTGGAGGTCAGCGTGAGCACCTCCGAAATTGCGATCCGCAATGGTGCGAAATGGGAGGTCATCCGCGGCATCGTCCCCGGGGAATGGAACACGCTGCGGCTCAGCTTGGACACCGCCGCCAAAACCTACTCGGGGATCGTCGGACCTTCCGGAGACCTGACCGGGTTCGCTGGGAAGGCCCTTGCACCCGCGTGGGACGGCGTCGCGGACACCTTCATCTGCGACGGTAATGGCCATGTCAAAGGAACCGTCCCCGGCCGGGACCTCGACAACCTTGGCCTGCAAGACACCCCCTTCGGCGCCCCGGGCACCGGCCCCGTGACCGCGCCGGAGCCCGCGCCCGACCTGACCGAACGCATCCAAAAACTCGACGCTGAAATCGCCCGCCTCACCAAGGAGAAGGACGCATTCGCGGCGGAACCCGCCTACCCTGTGGCCTACGGGGTGAGCGAGGGCAAACCCGTCAACGCCCGCATCCAGCACCGCGGCGAGCCCGAAAAGCTCCGCGACGAGGTGCCCCGTCGTTTTCTCGCCGTTCTCGGCGGTGATACCCTGCCCGAGCCTGACCAGGGCAGCGGGCGCCTCGAACTGGCAGAGTGGATCACCCGCCCCACCAATCCGCTGACCGCGCGCGTGTTCGTCAACCGGGTGTGGCAATGGCATTTCGGTCAGGGCCTCGTACCGACCAGCAGCGACTTTGGACTCCGGGGCGAGCTCCCCA
>JBILKV010000018.1:0-39319 GCA_044376515.1 Chthoniobacteraceae bacterium
CGGGAGCCTGACGAGCGAACCGGTGGGGCCTCTCCCCTTCCGATTGCGGATCACCCTCGCCGGGTGCTTCCCCCCATCTTGGGTCCGTATTCCGTTGCGACGGGGCCCACCTGGGGTGCGCTTCGAGCGACCCGGGCCACCTCTGCCGCAGAACGCCAGTCTTGTACAACGGCGCCCACCCACGGGAGAATTTGACGGTGCCCCTCCTCCACCCCGGCCGTCTCACGGCCCTCATCCTCACCCTGCTCCCGAGCTTGGAGCACCCTTTACCCGCGGCCGATCGCCGGATGGAACAGGTTGTTGCGATCACCGAAATTCAAGTATGCGCAGCCCCCTTCTCCAACACCGCCCTGAGCACTCCCGCCATCGAAATGTTCATGGACGGCGCGACATTGAAGCACTCGCCTTCCCTTTCGCTGGATGGAGTCCTCAGGGCTGCACCGGGCTTCCGCCTCTTCCGTCGGACCGACAGCACGGTGGCTCACCCAACCACCCAGGGGGTCAGCCTGGGCAATGTGGGCCCGAACGGCTCCAGTCGCTCCTTGGTGCTGCAGGATGGGGTTCCAATGAATGATCCCTTTGGCGGTTGGGTGCCGTGGAATCGTTTTTTCCCAAGTACCCTCTCCGGGGTACGCCTCGTGCCGCAGGCCGGAGTGAGCCCGTGGGGTACCGCCTCCCTTGGAGGCGTCATCGCCCTCGACTCCCGCTTCCTCAATGACGCCCCCTTCGCCTTTATTGAAGCATCCGCCGGAAATCTCCTCCGCCACCAAGGCGCACTTGGCTTTGCAAGCGAGGCTTTTTCGGGACGCACCCGCGTCTTTGGGGGTGTTCAGGAAACCGATTTTTCCGGGTACCCGGTCATCCGCAGCGACCAAAGGGGCCCGGTGGACGGCCGTGCCACTTCGCGGACGGAATCCTTTGACGCAGGAGTACGGCAAGCCATCGACCCCGACGCCAACTGGCGGCTCACCCTGCGTGCCCAAGGCTGGCAGGAAAAGCGCAACAACGGCACCCCCCTGACGACCAACCAGGGAGATGCCCTTGACTTTTCCGCGAGGCTCACCCGCGACTCGGGCCCGCGAGACTGGGCCGCAGAAAGCATCCTCTTCAGCCAGAGCCGCCGCTTTGAGAGCCTCTTCTCGAGCGTCGCAACCGACCGCGCCACGGAGCGCCCAAGCCTTGACCAGTTCGCCGTCCCTTCCCTGTCGGTTGGGTTCATCCAACGCCTGCGCTATCCGCTGGCGAACGGTCATTCTTTGGGCGCGGGTTTGGATCTGCGCACCACCAAGGGAGTCACCAAGGAGCGCTTCAGGTACGTGGGCCTTGCCCCCACTCAGGAGCGCGAGGCGGGCGGACGTCAGGACGATGCCGGCCTGTACCTGCAGGACACGTGGACCCTTTCGCCCCAATGGCAGTTCCACGGGGGCTCGCGTCTGGAATGGAATGCCCGCCGGGATGGACGCCTCCGCGAATGGGAAATCGCCTCCCAATCCACCGTGCGCAACCTCCATTACAATGACAGGATCAACCTCACCCCCCACTTGAGCCTTGGCAGCAAGTGGACTCCGGTCGCTCAGGTTGAATGGTCCGCCATGGCCTATTCAGGCGCGCGCAATCCGACTCTAAACGAGTTATACCGTCCTTTCCGCGTGGGCGAAGTGCTCACCCTCGCCAATCCCACACTGCGCCAGGAATCCACCGTGGGCGGCGAACTCGGCGTGAAACTCCTTCCCTGTGCGGACGGCACCGTTCAACTGCGTGCCTTTGAAAACCGAATCCGCGACGCAGTCGCCAACATCAATCAGGTGCGCGGTCCGGGCGCGTTTGGGGACTGGGGCTTTCTTGCTGCGGGCAGTGTCGGGGCGCGCCGAGAGAACATCGAGAGCGCAACAGTCAGAGGATTGGAGGCCCGGGTTGAATGGAAGTTTGCGCGGACACTCACCGTTGCGGCGGGCTGGATGGGCACCCAGAGCGAAGTGCGCTCATGCCCCATCCTGCGCTCGCTGGAAGGGCGTTCCCTGCCGCAAGTGCCGACCCAGCAAGCCAGCGTTCAGGCGACGGCAGAAACCGACCACTGGCGCTGGGACGTCAGCCTCCGCTGGGTGGGAAGACAGTTTGAGGATGACGCAAACCAGAACGTGCTCGCATCGGTTTTCACCACCGACCTGCGCATCACGCGGCGAATCGGTGCGAAAACCGAACTGTTCGCCGCAGCTGAAAATCTGACCAATGCGGAGATCCAAACCCGGCGCGAGGCCAACGGTACGGTGTCCGTCGGCGCACCCCGAATATGGAGCATGGGGCTACGCAGGCATTTCTGACGCGGCGGCGGGTGCCTCAACCGGACCCCTCTGGAGTTTTTCCCAGCGTTCCTCCGGAAACCGGTGTCTGGTGTGCGATGGCTTGCGCCGGGAAACGAGTTTCACCCAGAGGAGAGCAGACGTAAAAAAGTTTGGCCTACGTTTTACCTGAAGGTTCTCTGCGAACTTCGCAGTTCCACGTCGGTCCCGTTTGTTCTTTTCCTCCACCCGCATCCTGTCACCCGCAGCCAAGCAAAGTGTGGGAGGAGTGCCTCGTTCGGAAGCATCAGCCTCTGTCTGCTCCGGGGACACTTTGGTTGGCAATTTACTGTCTACTAATTGGGAGACCGCATCCACGGTGCAATTCGCCCGCGCTCCACGCGGTTCCAAGCCAGAACACCGCCAGCATCTGCACCGCGGGGTTAAAGAGCGGGAAATCAGCGAGGGCGTGGAGACCAAGGGTCACCAAAGCCACAAGCGTGCAGGCCGCTTCCATGCGCCTCTGCATGGCTTCTCCCCCGACTACAAGCATACCTACCCGGACCAGTGCCCCAAGCGGAAGGAAACTCCACAACAAGCCCCCAACCCATCCCCACTCAATCAGCCATTCAAGGTAGTCACAGTGCGCATGACGCCAGACCCCCCGGGCGCTTTCGGCCATCTTCTGCGCGTACTGAGGGAACACCGCGGTGAACGTGCCCGGTCCGAATCCAAACGCTCCTGCATCCCGGATGACCTCGAGACAGGCCCGCATCGCCTCAAACCGCGGGTAAGTCCTACCCCATTGCTCCGGCAGAAGCTTCCATTTCTCAAAAAGCGGTGGCACCGGAAACACCAACAACGCGAGCCCGCCCACCAACAGGACCGAAACCAGCGCGGGACGCAGCCTCCCCAATCGCCGCGCCAAGGAGGCGCGCAGAAGCACTTTATCTGCATGCGCCCATGCGATCCAACCCAGAAGGAGCGCCAGCAGCAATCCGGAACAAATCGCAACCAGACTGCTCAGACGCGAAGTGTTCCAAAAGATCGCTACCGCCAGCCCCGCCAGACCGGCAATGCCCAACGGGGAACGTTGTGTCTTGTCAAAGGCATGGAGGCAAAAGAGCGGAATCAAAAGATTCAAAAAAGCGCCGGCGCTGCCCGGGTACAGAAAGGTCCCAAAAAACGGCAGATGCTCCCCCCACCCGCTACCAAGCACGGAGCGTGCATCGGCAAGTCGCTGTCCAAGTGCGAAAGCGATCTGGAGAAAGCCGGCAACCGCCAGACCGTTCCGGTAAAGCTGGTGCTGAGTCCGCTGGGAGCAAAAATCGCAACTCATCCAAAAGAGCCCCCCAAGGAGCGCCCAGTGTTTGACGGCGGCAAGCGATCCGGACGCGTCAACGGTGGAAGGCAACCAATGAACAAACTCCCTCGCAGTGAACCCACCGAACGGTCCCTCAAAGGTGCACTCCGCATTGACGGTCGCCAGCAACCCGAGTGCGAGCACAAGCACAACAGGAACGCTCGCCCAGCGGGAAACCGCTGGAAACCGGCCCCGCCGAAACAACCCGCCAACCCAGAGCACAACCGCGCTCCATCCCAATGTGTTGAGCCAGAGATCTCCAACCTCAGAAACACCGCCCAGAAAAAGAGGGAGCGTAGCACTCAACAGCATGAGAAGCCAGAGCGAGGCAGTTTCCATCAAACTCACAACCGGCTCCGCGCGGCCTCTCCCTCCCTGTTGATGCTCCCCCCTACGCCGGGCAGACCGGGAGTACTCATTGACAGCAAGGCGTTCTCGTGTGGCTCTCAAACCCTCCGCATCCACCAGACACCGCTCCCGGCGTGGCCGTGTCTCAACACGCCTGGGAGTGCGGGCGCGGCCGACGGTGTAAGTGCGTAAAGGTCTAGCCATGAATTTGAGAATCAAAAACGTCAACGCCACCCCTGTGTTGCTCACCCCGGCTCTTGAAACGCCGGGGCGCCTCTTTCGATGCGAAACCTCGACCACTCTGAGGCGACCCACTGGGCCAGTGCGCCCCGGAAAACCCCCGTGCTGAAGCGCATCGCATTTTGCCTGAGCATCATCGGATCGAAGACCATACTCTCGGCCCGCTCCATCGCATCGCGCAGTGCGCCGACGGTTTGCTCGTGGAACAGGACACCCGTCACCCCGTCCACCACGCTTTCCGCACCCCCGCCACGCGCATAAGCAATCACGGGGGTGCCCACCGCCTGTGCCTCCACAGGAACCAACCCAAAGTCCTCCTCCGCAGGAAATAAAAGGGCCTTAGCCGTCCGCAGCGCCTCAGTGACCTCCCTCTGCGGTTGGCGCCCCAGGAAACGTACGTTTGGGAGCGGGTTTTTCTGCAGGCGCGAACGCTCCGGACCGTCGCCGATGACCCACAGTTCCTGCTTAGGCTGCAACCGGAAGGCTTCAACCAGAAGATCCACCCGCTTGTAAGGCACCAACCGACCGAGACTCAAATAGTGGGTGCGCGGCTTTTCCGGATCTGAAAGCGCCACCCCCATGTGGACGGGCGGATAGATCAGCCGCGATTGCCTCCTGTAAATCTTCCAAATCCTGCGCTGGATGAACCGGGAATTCGCCGCAAAGGCATCCACGCCGTTGGGGGTGCGACAGTCCCACAACCGGATGTAGTGCAGGAGGGCGCGGGCGAGGAATCCCTTGAGGCCGGCGGCGCGCTGGCTTTGTCGCAGGTAGACCTCCTGCAAATCCCAAGCGTACCGGGGAGGCGAATGGCAATAGCACAGATGCAACTGGTCCGGCCCGGTGATTACCCCCTTGGCCACCGCGTAGGAACTCGAGAGTACAAGGTCATACGCAGCCAAATCAAAGTGCTCCACCGCCAGCGGCATCAGAGGCAGGTAGGAGCGGTAAAACCTTCGCGCCCCGGGGAGCCTTTGCAGAAACGAGGTCCGCACCCTACGCCCACGCAGAAACGCCCGTTCGGATTCCGGAAGGAAATCCACGAGACTAAAAAGGTCCGCCTGTGGGAGCAGTTGGAGAATTTCACCCAGCACGCGCTCGGCCCCCCCAACCTCGGGAAGCCAGTCGTGTACCACGGCGATCCGTTTGGGAAGCTGCGCACCAAGCGGATCCGCTGCGTCAGTCAGATCTTGAGCGGTTGCATTCATCGGGCGACGGTGAGCCCCTCCTCGCCTTTGGCCTCCATGGGGAGCTTTTCCCCGTCCCGTGATGCCGCGTCCGCCCACCCCCTGTGTGTGAGAGTGATCTCGTTCTCAAGCCACGCCCAGCGGCGCCGCCGATAAACCGCGGGATCAAACACCGCATCCCACACTGTGGCCACCTCGTGCACAACACGCTCCGATCCAAACAGATTCAACGCACGCTGCCTGCCCTTGGCCGCGTACTCTCCCCGTAGAAGCGGCTGGGCAAACACAGCCTCCAGTTGCTGGCAAAGCGCATCGGGATCGTCCATCGGGAAGAGCGCTCCGGAGCGGCCCTCGTCCAGAAGTTCGGGCACCCCTCCTCCATCCGCTCCGACCACTGGCACCCCGGCAGCCATGGCCTCTAGCACGACGTTCGGACACGGATCCGGGGCCGTACTGGCGTGCACCAGTGCGTGCCACTCCCGTATCCGCTGCGGCACGTCCGAGACAAATCCCAAAAAGGAGACATGCGTCTGCATGGCCGTCGAGGCCACAAACTTATGGAGTCTCTGCGCATAGTCATCCTCGCCAAAAAGCGGGGCACCTAGCAGCTCAAAATGCACTCGGTGCCCCCTTTGGATGAGCTTTGCCGCCGCCTCCAGAAAAACGTGCTGCCCCTTCCATGGAGCAAAACGCCCTACCATGCCCACCCGCCACACCGCAGGCGGCTCAACGCCCGGCGTGGGCGCTGGGCTCTTAAAACACACCGGATCCAGCCCGTCGTAAACTACGACCGCATGCTGCGCGACGGTGGATCCCATCGCGTCTTCAGCGACACTTTTTGAAACGCACACCAAACGCTGCGGCAGTGTTTTTGCCAGCCTTCGCATCAGCCTCAGCGCAACCGGCGGAAGATGCGCTGGATGCAGGCTATCCCGGAGATGCCACACCAAGGGAATCTGGGCCACGCGTGCGGCAAGTCCCCCAAGCAAGTGGGCTTTCATGGAGTTGGTATGCACGATTTCCACCGCCCGGGTTCGAAAAAACGAGACAAGCTTCGCGACGTACGCCCCTCCATCCCAAACAGCCCCCGGTTGGAACCAAGCGGCCCCGGAAAGGCTGCCGCGGCGTGCCTTTCCGATGCGTTGCGGGATCGGCAGCACGTACGTTTCTATGCCGCGGCTGCGAAACAGGTCGACCGCCGGTCCGTGCTCGCCGAAGACGACCACCGGATGCCAAAGCACCCGGTCCATCCCTGCCACCAGCCGGGACAACGCAAACTCCGCACCGCCGGTTTCCGCCGTATGATTAACGAAACAAACCACCCTCGCCCTTTTCATCGAGCCCTCCTCCGCCGGGACGCGGCTGAAGCGTCCTGATTGTTCCACTGTGCACCGCAGCAGCCTGGGGGCGGTGCACGGGCCGAGGGTTTTACCGCCCCAACCCTTCTCCACACAAAACGATGTCAACGCCGACTCATCAGACTGAGATAAATCTGCCGCATCTGGGCAGCAATCGCATCCCATCCGTAATTGGCGCAAGCACGCTCCCGCCCCTTTTGCGCAAAGGTGCCGCGGAGCCTTGGATCCGCCCGCAACCGGTGCAAGGCAACCGCCAAGTAAGCGGTGTTTCCCTCGGGAAAAATCAGTCCTGCATCACCGATGACCTCCGGAATTGCTCCAGAACTGGATCCTACCACTGGAACCCCGCACGCCTGAGCCTCAACCAGCACGCGCCCGAATTGCTCCTTCCAACGGGAGGTGGTGCGCGAAGGCAGTACCAGCGCGTCGAGCCCACGATAAAAAGCCGGTAGGTTCTCGCGCGGCACGTTCCCCGCCCACTGCACAAAGGGAGCCCGAAGCATTCGCTCCAAAAACGGCCCCTCTCCAGACAGCACCAAGCTGCGCGGCGCGGGCAAGCTGCCGACCGCCTCCAACAAGACGTCCAACCCTTTCTCCTCCACCAGTCGCCCCGCGTACCCGATCCGAAAGGAATCCCCCGGGGGCTGAGACTCGATAGGATCGGGCGAGTCGGGGGAGAACAGCCGCGTATCGACCCCGTTTCCCACCACGGCTGCCGGACCGCGGAATCCCTTGGACCGGGCCACGGACAGCGCCTCCGTATTGCGGCCGATCAAAAAATCAGCCCGTCCCAGACTGAACCGTCGGAAAGCCTCAAACGGAGGGGGTAGCCGCTTAGCGATGTTCTGTTCGGTCTCGCTGATAATTCTTGCTGCCGGCAAGAGCCTGTCACGCAGCCGACAGATCTGTGCGCTGAGCAGGTTCCAAGGTTCCTCCCAGACATCGATGATGTCAGGCCTGAGGGCGGAGAGCCTTGCGGCCAGCTTCGGATACCACTGCAAATACCATTTGGCCGGACCACTCCAAGGCATCCGCACCGGGCTCACTTCAAAACGGTATCCCGTTTCCACCGGAGCAGCGGGCCTGCGCCAGCGGATTTCCGCCTCGCGATACAGAGACGGCGCCAGCACGTGCAGATCGATGTCATGGAAACGAGCGAGCGCCGCGGCTTTCGCCTGTCCCTCCGTGGGCACCTGGAACTGGTGGCCGATTAACAGGACGCGAATCCGCCTGAACGCCTCCTCGCGCTGCTCCCCGCCTGAACACTGATTTTGCTCCTCCGCCACGCAGTCCATCCCGAAGTAGCTTCGGGCGAGCGGCGCCCGTTGAGTGTGTCGGCACCGGGATCTCAGCGCCGAAAACACCCGTATTCCCGGCGAGGGCCCACCGCGGACGCAGACCTCAGGACGACAGCCCCCCAAGCGGGAGGCTCAAACACTGTCTGGCTATTTCCCCCTGCTCATCCGCTTGAGCTTGCCCGCGAGACTGACCCTGGTGGCGGAACTCATCCGGTCGATGAACAGAACGCCATTGAGGTGGTCCACCTCGTGCTGAAGGGCGCGCGAAAGCAGGCCGGCGGCCTCAAAATCAAGCGACTCCCCCTTTTGATTGGTGCACCGGCAGCGCACGCGCGCCGCACGCACGATGTCCGCGTTCATCTTCGGGAAGGAAAGGCATCCCTCCACCCCGGTCTCCTTCTCCGGAAAAAGCGTCAGTTGGGGATTGATAAGCACGAGCGGCATGAACGGCAGCAGATCCACCTCCACACCGTTGACCCACATCTGGCTGGGGCGGTTCTCGGCGTCGGAGACGTCAATGACCGCCACTTGGAGAGCCACCCCCACCTGCTGGGCGGCCAACCCGACGCCCTCAGCATCGCGCATCGTATCAAGCATGTCGGCAACAAGTTGGGCCACATCCTCATTGATGCTCTCCACTCGCGCGCCTACCGCGCGCAAGACCGGGTGATTAAACAGGACGATCGGTCGGATCATTTGGTACGCTCCATAAACGCAGTGAGACTGCCCTTGACCCCCGCCTCTTTCAAGCCGTCCAGCACGTTCATCACCGTCCCAAAGGGCGCCTCGCGGTCGGCGTTCAGCGCGAAAAAGGTCGCTGGATCCCGCGTGACCAGCTCACGTAAAAGCGGTCCCAGACGCTCCAGCACCACCGGCTTCTCATCCAGAAACAACTGCGAATCTTTGGAAATGGTCAATACCAGCGGTTCCCGCTTTGGCTGGGCGGCTGCGGCAGACTTGGATTCGGGCAATTTGATGCTCACGGCGGGCTGCGGCTTTTTAAACTGGGTGGAGACGATCACAAAAATCAGCAGGATCGCGAAAATGTCGATCAACGAGACAATGATCACTTGCGGGGTGCGTCTGCGTTTGGGGTAGAAATTCATGGCAGAAACAACAAGCGTTGAAACTAGGTTTGCGAGGCGCTCCGGCGGCGCAGTCTGTGCTGGTAACACTTGGTCAGCAGCAACGAGACAACACTCTCCATCTCGGAAGCGATGGTTTCGAGTTTGCGTACGAAACTGGAGTAGGCGATCAGGCAGGGGATTGCGATGGCCAAGCCCACGACGGTGGTGCTGAGCGCCTCGGCGATCCCGCTGGCGATCACGTGCGAATCACTCTGCCCGCCGTTGGCGCCAAATGCCTCGAAGACCTTCACCAGCCCCGAAACAGCCCCAAGCAAGCCCAGCAGCGGGGTGATTCCCACGAGAATTTCCAACACAAAAAGCCCCTGCTCCAGCTGCACCATCTCACGCCGCGCGGCAACCTGCACTGCGTCCTGGTTTTCCGCGCGCGGGGTGTCGAGGTGCTTTAGGGCAACCCGGAGAACACGACCTAGCGGGGAGCGGTCTCCCATCAGCAGGGCCAGCAGACGGCCGGTGGGATCCTCCGCATCCGACTGCATGCGTTCGACCTCTTGGCGCAGCGATGGCGAGATCACCAAGTCCCGGCGCAGTCCCAGAAGCCGGAGCAGGATCACCGCCACACCCACGACGGAACAGGCCGCCAACAGGTACATGAAAAAGCCGCCTTTCTGAAAGAACTGCAGCAGCGAATCGATTCCAACCGGGGTGGGTTCCATGGCAATTAGTAGAGTGAAAAAGTAAACGGGATCTCCAGCAACCCCTGCTTGAGCAGCGGCGCAGCCTCGGGAGGCGGCGGATCTAGTTCGGCGGCACGGATCACGTCGAGGCAAAGTTCCGAAAACTCGCGGTTGGCGGAGCTTTGTTCGAGCATCACCTCGTGCACAACGCCGTCCATTGCCACTTTAAAACGCACTTTCACCGAGCCGGTTTCCAGAGAATCCATCTTGGAGCGGATCACCAGATTCCAGCGCGCACCGATGGCGCGGCTTACCTGCTTCATGTAAACGGCCAGAGGTGTTTTGGAGGCGTTGACGCCCGTCTTGCCGTTCTCAGCCAAACCTCCGTCCACGCGCGTCTGTTGCTTGCCCTCCTGAAACAGGTCCTCCGGGGATTCGTCGACAGATTTGGCCTTCTTGCCGCTTCCCAACCGTTCGATCACCTTCACGGGCGCCGCCAATCCGGAGGCCACCTTGCGGAACACAAGCTCTCCGCCCAAATCGTCCAGATCCCCAATCGCACTCGCCGCGGCGGCCGGTTGCGGTTGGGGGGCGCGCTTTTTAACGGAGGCGGTGGCCTTTGGATCAGAGGGGATCGCCCCCATGCGGCTCACCCCGGAAACGCGGGACTTTGCCTCCACGGCTCCCGCCCGAGCCTCACGCTGCACCAGAGACTTGTCGACCACCTCGCGCCTCGCATTGGT
This sequence comes from Chthoniobacteraceae bacterium, assembly GCA_044376515.1. GTDB lineage: Bacteria > Verrucomicrobiota > Verrucomicrobiia > Chthoniobacterales > Chthoniobacteraceae > Chth-196. The sequence goes on from JBILKV010000018.1 coordinate 10,579, forward strand.
TTGGGGCAGCGCGCTTGAGCCCTTGGGACGGTTGGTGCTCCCGGCCTCAAGATGTTGGTCCGACTGGAACTTCGCGTTGACTACAGCTTCCTTCGCTTTGGCGAGCCCTTCCGAATCCACGCGGACTTTCTCACCCAACTGATCGAGGGGAAGCACCTGCTTTTCCAGAGGCGGTGCCATCTGGATGACCATTTCCACCGGCACCTCTCTCCGAGGAAGTTTCACCATGAGCTTACCCAACCAGCCCTCCTGCAGGAGCGCCCAAAGCGCCAGCAACAGTACGTGAAAAAGCAGGGAGGCCACACCAGCAAGGAAGGCCTGCGTCTCCCCCGATTGATCGCTCACATCCGGAAGCGCATTGATAGCGCGCCGGGCAAAGTTGGGCAGCCCCCACCTCATGCATCGCCCCCCTCCGTCCCAGGAAGCAAGCGCACTGCGCCGTCCCTGAACTCACCAACCACGGCGTAGCGGTTGAGAATCGCGCACCAAACGAGGTCCAGCTCCCGCCCCTTGGCCAGAAGCGCCCTTCCGTTGGTGGAAGCCCGCAAGGCGCCCTCGGAATCTGGCCAGTCCAAAAAAAGTCCATGCGCGCAGTAGGCCGAGTCACTCCAATCAAAAAGGTCAACATCGCAAAACTGATCAACCAGCGCGCCAGCCGCCCACACGTCCTCCATGGCCACATCGGATCCGGTGCCCGAGCACACCACCACGAGGCGTTCCGGACTGCGCGCTCGGACGGCACCTGCGACGGCTTCCAAATTAAGCAGGGCAGCCACCAGCACGCATTCGGCACCTCTGCAGGCCTGAATCGCACCGGTTCCGTTAGTGGTGGTCATTACGATGGTGGCGCCCGGACTGCCGGAATACTCGACAGGCGAATTCCCAAAATCAAACCCCTCCACGCGGTCGCCGTGCCGCTCCCCGCCCAACAGCGCCCCAGGGGTCTGCGCCCTTAAAGAAAAGGCCTCCTCCAAGGTAGCCACGGGAAGCAAAGCCCCGACCCCGTGGGCAAGCGCGGTCACCATGGTGGAAGTCGCGCGTAACACATCAAACACCACACAAACCGTCCCGGGATGCGCCCTCTGGGCGAACTCCCTGAACTCTGCTGGGTGTAGGATGACTTCGATTTTCATGACTGCGCTCGGCGTGGCACACGCTTCTGCGCGCGGGCACCGCCCTCCTTCTTCCACGTCAAACGTGCATGGTGAAAGAGATATTGCTGGGCATACCCACCGTAAGGCCCAAACGCCTTTGCGCAAAATGTTCTTAACACCGAAGCCGTGACGTTTTTGCGTTTCGGAAAGTATTTTTCGCGAAGCACCCGCTCGATCCAAACGTCCACCGGAAAGGAGCGGAGCCGTTCAAACCCGAACAAAAGCGCGCAGTTTGCCACCTTCTCCCCGACCCCGGGCAGGCGTTCCAGTTGTTTCCGGGCCTCCTCGTCGGGCATGGCGGCGATTGCCGCCAAATCCACCTGCCCCTCCGCGATAAGGCGCGCGGAGCCCAGCAGGTTCTTTGCGCGATAGCCCAAGGCGCATGCGCGCAGATCGGCTTCGGCAAGGCAGGCAAGCGCTGAGGGAGCGGGGTACGCGTAAACCACTCGGTCCTCCAATGTGAGCCGCTTTCCAAAACGGGTGCGGAGGGTGTGGGAGATCTGGGCGATGTGGGCAACCTGCTTCATCGAGGAGGTGATGAAGGTGGCAAGCGCCTCCCAGCGGGACTGCCGCAAAATCCTCATGCCTCGGCAAAAACGCAGCGCCTCCTGCATCGCCGCGTCCGGAGGAAAGCTGCATTCAATCTCCTCCAGCGGATGATCGAGAGCGAGGTAGTCCGCGACCGCGGCAGCGGCGCCCGCATCACACCAGAGTTCCTCGCCCCGCATTTCCACATAAGCCGGACGCTGGTCCACGGCCCCGAGCCAACCCGCCCCCTCTCGGATCCAGTGGAAGGCCTGCCCACTTTGAAGGGTCAACTCAAGGTTGATTGCGCGGTGGCCAAGGCAGACCAAGTCCAATCGATCCCGAAGCGCCCCCTTCGATGCGCCCTGCATCTGCCCGCCCTCCCGAGTCACCGGATGAAATAGCTCAGGTTCTCCAGTTCCGCCGCCAAGTTTACCGCGCTGACCACCGCGTTCTCGGGCACCTGCAGCACTGCGGGAGCGAAATTCAGGATCGCATGAATCCCGTTGCCCACAAGACCATTGGCCACCTCTTGCGCCACGTGTCCGGGCACAGTGAGAATGGCGATCTTGATCCCGCGTTCCTTGACGAACGCCGGGAGGGCCCCCATCGGAAGCAACTTGGGATTCTGCAACCCGGGCCGGATCCGCTCGGGGTCGAGATCGAAGGCCCCCACAATTTCAAACCCTTCCCGCTGGAACCCATCGTAACCGAGCAGCGCCGACCCAAGTTGTCCAACCCCGACGAGAATGACCGGCTGGAGGCTGGCCGACCCCATAACCTCGACCAGTTTGGTGCACAGGGTCTCCACATTGTAGCCGAGCCCCCGCGTTCCGGTATGGCCAAGATGCGCCAGATCCTTACGCAACTGCGCCGAGTTGACGCCCGTCACCTTCGCCAAGGCGGCGGAGGAAATCGTTTCCACGCCGTTGGAACGCATCCTCTGCAGCATCCTGTGGTACAGAGAAAGTCGGTAGACGGTTTTGCGGGGGATCGCGCCACGTGAAGTCATCAGGCTGCTTGCGGGGGAACAGGGTTTGGAAGCCCCTTTCTATGGCAGGCGCCAAGCCTCCTTTGCAAGCCTCGGGAGGCAGATGTTGCCCAGACGCCACGATTGCCCAATAGTTACTTTCCAGCCCGCAGTCCCCAAAGTACCCTGACCCATGATCCGCCTCAACCGTTACCTCGCTGCTGCAGGCCTGGGTTCGCGACGCAGTGTCGAAACCCTGATCTCCGAAGGCCGCGTCAAAATCAACGGCAAGCCCGTTGAAGGCCTCGGAGCGCTGGTCGCGCCAGGCGACGTGGTCAAGGTGGGCAGCAAAACCGTCAGCCCGCAGGAGACTGTACACGCGGTCTTCTTTAAGCCAAAAGGCGTCCTCTGCACCGCGGAGGACGAGCGAGACCGCCCCACGATTTTCAACTACCTCCCCGACGACTGGCCGCGCGTCTATCATGTGGGCCGCCTCGACAAGGAAAGCGAAGGACTTCTGATCGTCACCAACGACGGAGACCTTTCGCTCGCATTGACGCACCCGCGTTTCAAGGTGGAGAAAGAGTACGAGGTCACCCTCGACAAACCTTTCAACCCCGTCCACGCGGCCAAGCTCCTGAAGGGTTTTCACATCGAGGGCGGGCGGGCAAAAATGGATGCGCTTTTCCAGACCGCTCCCAACAAGCTCCGAGTCATCCTCTCTCAAGGCATCAAACGGCAAATCCGCCTGATGCTCTACGACTGCGGTTACGAGGTCGAAAACCTTCGGCGCACCCGCATCGGTACGGTCCGGATTCTGAAACTCCGCCCCGGCATGTGGCGCATGCTCTCAGCGAAGGAACTCTCCGACCTCAGAGCAGGCCGCACGCCCGAACCCAGACCAACATCCCGCAGATCCGCCCCTACAGGATCTGCCCTAGCGCGCACGCATTCCCGCCGCGCTCCCCTCCGAACGGGCAACCGGAATCCCCGGAAGGCGTCCGGAACGGTTCCTCCCCGGAACCCCACCCGCAGCTAAAAAGTGGCAGGGGACTTAGCCTACCTCCGAGTATTTAGGGTCACTTGATCGCGATCCCCGATTCAGGTAGTCGTCTGCCACTGATCGGGGCATCCACTTTGGCGGTGCCGGGACCGGTGGCCTCATTGACTGCCAGCATCAGAATGGGCATCCAGCGGGGGTTGGCAAACTCGCCCGTGGACCGAATACGAAGTCTTCTTGGAAGTGCGTGCACTGGATCCCTGAAACTCACGCACGGACAGAGGTGGCGCGCTTTGCGGCGGCGGTCTCGGATTGCTCTACCAGAGAAGTGGAGTGGCACGCTTGGGGCGGCCCACCCGCGACGGACACGCACGTCGGGGGCGGGAAGCCATGCGTCAGGGTGGGGCTCAACTACCGGTTCTAGCCCGGCAACCTTCCGCGGGCGGGCGAGTCGGGTGAGGCCTTTAACTCTTGAACATCGGCCGGGGCCAGTTAGAGCCCTCCCTCAAGCGCGAATTGCTGGATCCGCCTCAAGTCGAGTTTGCCGCTGGCCAACTGGGGGATCGCGGGGCAACGGACGCAACGTCTTGGAATCCACAAATTCGGAATTCCGCCGGAGGCAAGCTTCTTGCGCAATTCGGCCATGTCGATCTCCCGGGTACTCAGCAACACCAGAGCCTCGCCCTTGGCCTCGTCCGGGACCCCGGTGACCGTCACCGTAAGTTCTTCACCCTCGATACCAAGGCACCAGCGGACCGCAGCTTCGACGGTTTCGTGCGGCACCATTTCCCCACCAATCTTTGAAAACCGAGAAAGCCTCCCCTCGATGTAAAGGAAACCATCCACATCAAACCGGGCGAGGTCGCCCGTGGAAAACCAACCGTCTTCGATGACCTGCGCCGTCCGAGCTGGATCGTTGAGATAGCCCTCAAAGATGTTCACTCCCTTGAGCCACAACATGCCCGTGGCCTGCAGAGAAAGTTGAGCCCGGCTCTCCGGATCGCGAATTCTCGCAGTCAATCCGGGCGCGAGTCTCCCGACCGATCCGCGCCGCGAGGAATGTTGAGGAGGGCTTATGGCATCCGCCGGCGGCGGGTCAGGCAGGTTAACGCTCACCACGGGCGAGGTTTCCGTCAGGCCGTATCCCTGGAGGACCGGAATAGTAAACCGAGCCTCAAAGGCGTCGGCGAGATCCATCGGCAGTTTCTCCGCACCGGTGACGAGTAACTCGACGCTCGCGAGTTGCTGCGGAGCGGCCTTACGGAGGTAACCGCGCAGGAAAGTCGGCGTGGAACAGACCAGTTTCACCCGGTGGCGTTCGACGAGTTCGGCGTTTTTTGGGATGTCAAGGGGGGAGGGATAGGTCACCATGCGCAGGCCCTCGATCAGCGGAAACCACAGGTTCACCGTGCTCCCAAAGGAATGAAAAACCGGGAGGCAGGCCAGGATTGAATCCCCACGGCGCAGCCCGAGCATCGAGGAGAACTGGGCCACATTCCCGAGCAGATTCCGGTGCGAAAGCACCACTCCCTTGGGATCCCCCGCGCTGCCGCTCGTGAACAACAAAACCGCTTCCGACCGGTCCCCGCGCGCGGGCACCTTCGCGAGGCAGTTGATCCAGTCCGCGGGGAAAAGCGCGCTTGTTAAACGCCAAAAAACGGCACGCCGCCTGAGCTTTGGCAGGAGTTGCTCCAGCAGAAGACAGTGCTCCGGCCAGGGAAAATCCGGCAACCGCGCCCGGAAGGACTCGGCGGTTAGGACCGATTGCAACCCGGCAATCCTCCAGGCCGCCTCGATCGCAGCGCGACCCGCGGTGAAGTTCAGGTTTACAGGAACCTTGCCGGCCAGAACCACGGCCAGATTCGCAACCGTCGCCCCCTTTCCCGGCGGCAGCACAATGGCCACCCGCGTCTCGGAACATTCCCCCCGCAGCCATTCCGCCAAGGCTAGGGCAGCCGCAAGAAGGTTCCCAGCGCGGAGTTCCGAGCCATCCATCCCGTCGGACACCACGACGGCACCAAGGTCGCGTTTCAAGCCACGGACAACGGTCCGGCCGAGATGCCCCGTGAGAAAGGGCCGCTCCTCGTAGCAACGCGCGCTCAAGTCCAGAAGGCTTTCTCTCAACAACTCGGGCGATGCCTCCTCCGGCCAAAAAGCCGCTCCGAATGCCACCCGTACGCCAAGCGGAAACGCTTGCGGTTTCTTAAAAAAATACTGTCCCCCGGAGAACGAAAAAACCGAACCCCACGTCCCGTCCATCCACACTGGAACGCACGGCACTCCCGCTGCCTTCGCGACCAGCACAAAGCCGCGCTGCAACCGGATCAGGCCGCCGGTCCGCGTCAGGGTGCCCTCCGCAAAAAGGCAGACGAGTTCCCCCTGCTGCAAGGCGCCGACAGCCGCGCGAATCCCGGCCTTGGCACGCCCCGGCGAAACCGGGATCGCGCCACACAAAACCAGCCAGGGAGCCAGCCAGCGGTTGTGGTAATGGCTTTCATCGACCAGAAAGCGAATGCGCCGCGGTGTCGCCATCTGCAACAAGATTGCGTCGACCCACGTCACGTGATTGGGCAACAGCAGACACCCGCCCTCCGGCAGGGGCGGCGAAGGAAGCACGCGGACCCGGTAGCAGACCGAGGCGATCCCAAGTCCGATCCACCGAAGCAGAGTTTCCGTGAAAGGTGCACCCTTCATGCGTGGGCGGAAGTTGCGATCAGTTGGCAAAACGACTGCGTGCTAACCAGAGACCCGCCAATCGCCGGAGGGGGGACGGAAAGCCTTACCAAACTAGGCGCGCCTCTTGAGGACCAGTCGCTTAAGCCTGGCGTTTTCCGGGGGACTCCACGTCAGAATCTCCGGATCCTCGGCAAAGGCGTTGTGCACGATCCGGCGCTCGTAGGCGTTCATCGGCTCCAGTTGGACGGGACGCCCAGACTGACGCACAGTTTGGGCTAGCGCCTGAACCCGAGTTACAAGCCGGTCCTCCTGCATCGCCCGGTAGTGCTCCACATCCACGTGCACCTTCAGAGAGGCCTTGTCACGCGCCTGCAGCATCCGATTCAGGAGCGTCTGGATGTCGTCAAGGACGCGGCCTTCCCTACCGATCAACCGGTCCTTGTCGGCGCTGTAGATCTGGAGGGTCACGCAGTCGGACGACCGAGCTTCCTCTACCTGACAGTAGAAGCCCAGAAGACTGAGCATGGTTTCAAGAGTCTCGCGTGGATCCAGGGTCATAACAGCGGGCGCGACACGGTGTCGATTTACTTTGTGCCGCCAGAAACCATTGTCTGCAAGCTTCGGCTGTTCCTCCGGTTGGTGACGAGCAACTGGACGATCGTGAAGACGTTCTGGACGGTCCAATACAAGGCCAGCGCAGAGGCGTAGTTATAACAAAACATCACGAACATTAGCGGCATGAACGTGAAGATTCGCTGCTGCATCGGGTCCCCGGTCTTCGGCGTCAACTGCATCTGATAGAACATCGTTCCAGCCATGAGGATGGGCAGGACGTTCACGGGAAAACCGGCGACAACGGCGACGGTGTCAGCTTGTGAAAGATCGTGCACCCACAGGAAAGAGCTGTTGCGCAGTTCCACCGCCTTGCCAAGCATGTTGTAGAAGCCGAAAAAGATCGGAATCTGAACAAACATCGGCAGGCATCCGGCGAGCGGATTGATGCCGTGCTTCTTGTAGAGTCCCATCATCTCGATGTTCAACTTCTGGGGATCGTCTCCGTATTTTTCTCGGAGCGCCGTCATCTTCGGTTGGAGATCCTGCATCCGCTTCATGGAGGCGGTGGCCTTGTTCTGCATCGGCCACATCAACGTCTTGATCAGCAGGGTCAGCACGATGATTGCCGCAGCGTAGGATCCGAGGACTCCTTTGAGCCCGTTCATCGAGGCAAGCAGGATACGGCTCACGATACCGAACCAACCGAAGTCCAGCATCGCCTCCTGCCCACGCCCCAAATCCTGAAGCCGACCATGCTCACGCGGTCCGGCAAACAAGCTCAGTCTGTGAACAATCTCCTTGCCCGGTTCAAGCACCGCGACCGGAAAGCGCAGCGCACCGTCGACAGCCATTGGGACGTTGGCTCCATTATTGGAACGACCACCCACGGTCCACTGCTCAACGCTCACCGAAAACCGGCGCGCCAGCGCCTCGGCCGCGCTCTCCCCCGTTGGGGTCAGGATCGTCGAGTAGTATTGGTTGGTCACCCCAGCCCAGAAAATGTCGCCGGAATCCGAGTACAGGGCGGGCGTCTTGCCCATGCCCAAAATGCCGTTGCTGGAGAACCAGGAAACCCCCGTGAATTTGGAATCCCCACCCTTGGAACGGTTGAAACCCGTGTAGATTTCCTGATCCTTTACGTGCAAGGCGACCGCCGAACCCAAGCGCATCGCGTAGGAGGGGATAGTCACCGGCGCGCTCCCCCCATGGCTGAATCGGACCTCGACCTCCATGGTGAACTCGGACGAGCCCCCCTTAGACTCCCTGGGCTTGGGCAGCGTAAAACGCTTTTCAATCACAAACTGCCGCGCATCCGTCCTCCGAAAAGTGACCCCTTGCCGATCCGGAGCCACTTCCATCAGGTAAGGCTCAAGGATGGTCGCTTCAAACCCCTCCGTCAGCGCCCCTATCGGAATGCCCCCAAATTCGTTGAGCACCACCGGTTGGTCCCCTTCGGTCCTGTGTTGGAGCAGGTTGACCCGCTCCAAGCCCCCACCAATGTTGGTAAATACCCACTCCGCTTCCGCCGTGCGAAGGGTCTCACTCAACTGCGTCCCCGCTTGCGCCACAACTACCGCCGGTGCAGTTGGTGCGGTCCCTGTCTGTGCTCCCGGCGCAGACTGGCCTTTTGACAAGTCGGAAGCCGCCCCCTCCGCGGGAGCACTCTGAGCCACCACCTCCTGCTCGAGCCGGGCCTTCTCCATTTGCTTGCCGTAGTAAAACTGCCAGCCGACCAGCACGATCACCGAAAGGGCGACCCCAATTTTTCCTGTTCGATCCATAAGGTAAAAGTTTACGCGCTCTTCCGCCTGCCGGGCACGGGATCATAGCCCGAGCCCCCCCAAGGATGGCAGCGCAGGATCCTGCGGATTCCCATCCAAGCTCCGGAAAGACCGCCATGCATCTCAACCGCGTCGATGCAGTACTGGGAGCAACTTGGCTCAAACCTACAACCGCACCCCGCTCCCCCCAGCGTGTGCAGCACCGGTGAAATCCCAATCTGGTAGCCCCTCAGGAGCAGTCGCAGCAAAAAACTCATGCGCACAGGATCCCGGCCCTTCGCGCCAGTTTGCACCACTCGGCATCCAACTCCGCGAAAGTCGCCTCCGCCGCCCTGAAGCGGGCCACCGTCACACACCAGACCCCTCCCTGAATCTTGGCAAGGTGCTTCTGCTGGATGTGCCGGATCCGGCGCCGCACCTTATTGCGGACCACCGCTCCACCCACCTTCCGGGAAGTCACCACCCCAAATCTGGCAACCCCCATTCCGAGGGGCTCCAGCGGCGCTGACTCCACCGCCCCGCCCACCGCAGGAACGCCCTTGGAATCCCCCGCACCTTCAAATGCCTGTGGCGCGGATTTCCAAACTCCAAATACCAGCCACCTGCCGGCAAAAGAAACACCCGACTCCCGAACCCGGCGAAACTCGCCGGAGCGCTTGAGACGGGAGACTTTGCAGCGTTGGTGATCCATGGCCCGGGTGCAACTGGGCGCAACGACCCGAGGCGCGGTTGGGCGCAACGACCCGAGGCGCGCTTGCCTAGGCGGACTTGTAAGCGGCGGCACGCGACGCCTTGGTCGCAACCCGGACCGCGGCACGCCGTTGCTTCCGATGGAGCAGCGCCTTGGCGGCGTTGTTGTTTTGATCGGTCTGGCGCTCGAAGTGAATCTCCACTCCCTTTGGCAACAAACGCTGGCGTCCGCGCTGCCGCCGGCGGGAAAGGATGGCACGGCCGTTTTTTGTCTTCATCCGCGCGCGGAAACCGAACTGCTGCTTGCGGGTGCGCTTGGAGGGCTGATAGGTGCGTTTCATAACTTAAAGGGACTCGAAAATGACAATATTCCGGAAACGCCGTGCGGCTCTTCCCAGAGAAAAAGGGAACGGGAGCCTACCTATTTTCCCTCCCATGTCAACGGTTCACTCGACGGCTCGCTCATTAGTTGAGCCAGAGAGGACGCGCACGTGTCCGTAAAAATAAGAAAAACCTCAGAAAAACGGCTGAAGTTGAAGACCTCCGCTACTCCTTCCGCTGCAGATATGCAAACAGGTTGCGAAGGGCTTCGTCACTCAATCCGCTCAACACCCCCTCCGGCATCAGGGAAACCGGACTGGCCTCCAACCCCGCCAAATCAGCCTGCCGCAGCCGCATTTTCTGCCCGGCCAGGTCGCGTAACACGACCTCCCGAGCCGACTGTGAATCCAGCATTCCGATGAGGACCTGCCCGTTTTGAAGCCGGGCAGTGTAGTTGGCAAAGCCCTCACGGATCTCCAGGCTAGGGTACACAATGTTGTCCACCCAAAAGTCGAGGTTCCCGCGCTCGTAACCGGTCAATTCCGGCCCGACCGCGTTGCCTTCGCCGAAGAGTTTGTGACAGGCGGCACACCTTTCCTGAAAGACGCCCCGCCCCTCAGAGGGGTCCCCTGCCCCAGTGCGGACCGCATTCCTCAACCGGGCAGCCTCAGCCACTTTTGCTTCCGGAGACAGAACACCCAGTACCCCCTCCCATAGACGGCCCACCTTTTTCTGAAGCTCCCCGTCCTTGTGGGACTCGAGCAGAGACACAATCTCCGGCGTCACGTGCTTTGCAGGGACCTTCCAGTCTTCCACCGCCTGAACGAGCGCCCGGGCCCACTCCAAGCGCCCAGCAAGCACCCGAAACGCAGTCTCCCGCAATTGCCTGTCCCCGGCAAACCGGCCTTCGTATCCGGTCAGCACGGCGTTGGGAATTTCCATCCCTTTCTGGCGGAGCGAGGCAAGCAGCACCGCCTTTTTGAGTCCCGTGGACGTCGCGCCATGCGCCAGAACGGAGGCAAACGCCGGAGCGACCTCGACCGCCTCAACCTCGGCAAGGGCTCGGGCCACAGACGCCCGCTTGTCCTCCGACATTTTCGGATCCTGCAGGAGCTTGAGAACGCTGCCTACCACACCGGGTTTTCCGGACCGGAGTTCCATCGTGTATTCCCCTCCGTCCCTCGCCCCCAGGGTCGCGACCAATGCTTTGCCAAAGGCCTCCGGCAAATCCGGGAGGGTTCCCCCGTCCAACCCGGCCACAACTCCCTCGAGAAACTGGCTTTTGGAGTGTTGGGAGGCCATTGAATCAAACAGTTCACCGGATGCATTCCAGCACTCTCCACTCCCGGCCGCAGCCAAGCGCTGGCCCAATCGACGCGCGATATGTTTTTCAAAAAAGGGGTGTTCCAAAAGGCGCTTTTCGCCCGTAAGGAACGCGACTGACTCCGTTAGGAAAGCTGTGACCTTCCCCTCAACCAACCACCACGCCATCAGAGGCAGGCGCGACTCCTCTGCGGGCATCACCGTCAGGGCCGCCTCAAACAGAGCAAGCCCCGCCCTGCCTGGGATCCGCTTCCCCGAAGCTAGGAGTTGGGCACGGACCTCCAAGTGCTCCTCCTCCCGCGCTAACCGTGCGAGCGCCGGCGCGCAGCGGTGGTACACCGACCACTTTTCACCCGCAATCTTGACCGCCCACCGCCGGACATACGGATCCGTGTGCCGCAACAAATGTTCCAAAAACTCAGGCTCCACTCTGCCGAGCAAATCCAGAGCGAACAGGGCGTCCAACGCATTGGGCTCGTTTCGGGCCGCCGCAGCCTGAAGCTCAGGAGCCAGCGCCTCCAGATGCCGCCAGCCGATCTCCAGGGCCGCCTGCCGCCGGAACCATCGGTTTGAATGGGTCAACAACCCAAACAACTCGCGGGCCGGCGCCGTGTGCAAATTAAACGGGGCCACCTTCGGAGCGCCGCCCTCCGGACGCACCCTGTAGATACGGCCGCTGGTCTTGTGCCAGTCGTCCACCGGCCGCACATGGCTCAGGCGGGTGTCGTACCAGTCAGCGAGGTAGACAGCCCCGTCGGGGCCAACCTTGGCGTCCACCGGCCGGAACCAGCGGTCGGTGGAAGAGAGCAGGTTCGCCTCGTCCAGTGTGCGGAACGTTGCCCCGTCCGGAAGGCGCTCGCTGACATAGACGAGGTTGGCGAGCGAGTTGGGCGCAATGATTCGCCCGGCGAACCCGCCGCCAAGCAGGCCCCCTTCATAAACAACGAACGCCTGAGGGAACCGCTTTGCGTCGCCCTGGTGGCCCATGTGAATAAAAAAGCCGTAGGCGTGGGGATTAGTCAAAGGCCCGTGCTTGCCCCAGCTCTTGGTCCCGTAACTTCCCTGCTCGTAGTGCATTCCCCGCGTTGCGCCCGCGTTGGTGCCCGAAAAGACCCGCCCCTTGGAATCGATGTCCAGGCTGAAGGTGTTGCCCCCTCCCTCTGCGTACACTTCGAACCGCGTGGACTCTGGATGGTATCGCCAGATGCACTGTCCCTCCCAGCGGATGTTCCGGGACACCGCGGAACTGACGTTTCCCGTGCAGGTACTTCCGTTAGCGCCGTAGAGCCACCCGTCCACCCCCCACTGGAGGCTGCTCGCGACCGAGTGGGTGTCCTCGATCCCAAACCCGCGGAGGGCCACCTCGGGGTCGCCATCCGGGATCCCGTCCCCATCAGCATCGGGATACCGCAGGAGGTAGGGGGGGTTGAGCACCCATATCGCATCCGCCCCGGGCAATGCCGCGCTGACGATGTTCAGCCCGGTGAGCACCTCCTTCTTGGTTTCAAAAAGTCCATCCCCGTCGGAATCCTCCAGATAACTGACTTTGTCCGCACCCCTGTCACCGAGCGGCGGCGGTTGCGGCACCCTGTCGAACTGGGCCCGCAGATGGGAGTCGTAACTGACGATTTTGAGTCCGGCAGGGAACTGATACTGCTTGTATTGGGTGACCCAAAGGCGGCCGCGGGAATCCCAATTAAGGTAAAGCGGTTGCTCGACGTCGGGTTCCGCGGCGATCAAATCCACGGCCAATCCCGGCCGCGCCGTGAAGAGGCCGATTGCCCGACCGGGCGGCGTTGGCGGGGTATTGTCTGCAAGGGTGCCACGGCCCGCGTAGGTCTCCATGATCTGGCGAACTTTCTCGTTTCCAGCAGCCGTCGGGGTCGTTTCCGCACCCTTCGCGAGGAAGGGAACCAGCCCGGTAAAACCTGCCAAGCAAGACACAAGCGTGCTCTTCATCAAGATAATCAGCATCAAACTCCGGGGGAAGGGAATCCCTGATTTCAGCAGGTCAACCCGTTGAAGCTTCGCGCCAAAGCAATCAACTTGGCGCCAGTGCATCCGCACCCGCACAAGGGAGTCTGTTCCGTTTTAGGAATGGTTTTTTGGGGGCTCAGGGCGTATCCAATCGTCCCCGTTCCCCCTCCTTCGACAATGAAACGCTTCCTCCCCTTCCTCCTGTTCACCCTCGTAGCCCACCCCCTGACCGGGCAGGAGTCCACCGCGCCCGCGAAACCCGGCATTCCAGTCCCCACGCACGCCAACGTGAGCTACGGCTCCCACGAGCGACAGGTGCTCGACTTCTGGCGCGCCTCCTCGGACAACCCGACCCCACTTCTGTTCTTCATCCACGGCGGGGGCTGGGTACGCGGAGACAAATCGAGCGTCGGCGGCGCCGTGCAGGAGTGTCTTAAAGCAGGGATATCCGTTGCCTCGATCAATTACCGTTACACTTGGCAGGCCCAGAAGGCGGGCGTCATGCCGCCGGTGGAATGGCCCGTGCGCGACGCGGCGCGGGCCCTTCAATTTGTACGCAGCAAGGCCTCCGAATGGAACATCGACAAAACGCGAATTGGCGCCAGTGGTGGTTCCGCTGGAGCCTGCTCCTCCCTGTGGTTGGCCTTCCACAAAGACCTCGCCGACCCCGCCAGCACGGATCCGGTCGCGCAACAATCGACCCGGCTCTGGTGCGCCGCAGTAGACGGCGCCCAAACCTCGCTTGACCCTGCCGAACTCAAGGAATGGACCCCCAACAGCCGCTACGGAGGCCACGCTTTCGGCTTCATGGACCCCGACAACCTCGGGACCCGCGACACACGTTTCACGGAGTTTCTCCAGCACCGGAAGGACGTGCTCAAACATATCCAAGAATACTCCCCCTTGGCTTTGGCCACCAAGGATGCACCTCCGATTTACCTGAAGTACGGCGATGCGCCAGCGCTTGGTCAGGACCAGAAAGACCCGACCCATACCGCCAACTACGGCGTGAAACTTCAAGAAAAACTCCGCGAGCTAGGAGTCGAGTGCGAACTGGTTCACGCAGACGCTCATTCTCCCGCCCACCCGAGCACCGTCCGCTACATCATTGAAAAACTCAAAGCTCCGGCCCCCCGCTGAACCGGACAACTCCCCTCCAGAATTCGTCCAAACAAAGACCCCTCCCATGAAATTTGAACGTCCTCTCGCCCCTTATTTGACCTGCCTGGCCTTTGTGGCGGCTGTCCTCCCCTCCCCCGCAATCGATCCTTCCCACCCCGCTGCCGCCATCGACGGCTTCAGGTTTGAATTCCCCTGCAAAGACCCCATGCCGGAAACCCCCAAGGAAGGCGCGGACGGCCTTTCCGGACTGGTGAAGGGCGACCCAAAGACGACCGACAACTTCATCTTCACCAAAAAATTCGGGGGTGAAGCCGGCAAACGTTACAAGGTCACCCTTCGGTTCCGCGGAGTCGTCGAACCCATGATGTACAAGGGTGGGCAGCAGGTGGGCGAGTACTTCTACATCGGGGGCGAGAAGAACAACGGGACCTACAACGTCTACGAAATCAGGGTCTCCTCGCCGAAATCGAACTTTTTCCTCAATCGTCAGGACCAGGTGGGCCACCGGATCTTCACAATCGACTACACGCAGACGATCGAGATCGACGGGGGCGCGGAGGTGACCTTTTTCGGTGACGGCCAGAATGGCCGACTGATCACCAATTACAAAAAACTCGTGGTTCCCGAAGTTGCGCCCGCACCCGCACCCTACAACGGCCAGTTCATTCAGGTGAACGTAGTAGACATCAAAGAGTAGAGCGAAGGCCGACGGTTGACCGGGGGCAGTCCCGCTCCTCCCTCTTTCCGAGAATCGGGCCCCGCTCGCCATTGTTCCCGGTGGTGATGAAAGTCACTTTTATTCGGGGACGCTAGCAACAAAAATCAGCCGCGCCCTCCTTTCGGAACGCACGGCTGATTCGTTGCAGACTGGAACGCCTCTAACTGCCCGCGAGTTTGTAGTCGCGCGGGTTAGGCAGGGTGAAGGTACCGTCGGCGTTCGCCTTCACCGGAGCGGGCGTGCCGGAATCGATGTTCTTAGGCATGACAGAATCATTCAGGGCCAGAGTCGCGTCCCACTTCAACTCCTTGCCCGTGTAAACCGCATAACGAGCCAGAGACGCAGCAAATGAACTGGTCGCACCGTACTCTGCATCGTTGTGGGCGATGTTTTTGCGGATGAAGTTGTGCAGTTCGTTGTGCTCGACTTGGTACGGGTTCTCGGACCGCCCCTCGTACTTCCAGACCACATTCCCCTGATAGTCGGAGATTTTCCCAATTTCACACGTGCCCTTGGTTCCCCGGAAGTCCTCGCTCACACGGCCTAAACCGGGATACTGCCGGCACTGACTCGCGACTGACGCGCCGCTCTTGTAGATAAAGTTTACCGCGAAATGGTCGAAAATTTCACTCGGTTGGTCGGGCGTGATCACACGCCGCCCCCCCACGCCAAAGGCGCTCGTCGGAGTCTGCCCGAGGAACCAGTTGGCCACGTCGATGTTGTGCACATGCTGCTCGCAGATATGGTCGCCGGAAAGGTAGGCAAAATGATACCAGTTGTGCACCTGGGCGACGAAGTCGCTCATCCCCTCCTCGCGCTTACGCCACCAGATGCCACCGCCATTCCAATAAACGTTGGCTTGGATGATTTCACCGATCATGCCGTCGTGCACACGCTTGGCGGTTTCGCGGTACCTGTCGTCGTAATGACGTTGGAGGCCTACCACCACCTTGAGTCCCTTCTTGTCCGCCTCGCGGGCGGCCTCAAGAACCAAGCGCGTCCCCGCCGCATCCACACTGACCGGCTTCTCCATGAAAACGTGTTTGCCCGCCGCAACCGCCGCCTGAAAATGGAACGGCCGAAACCCGGGAGGGGTCGCCAGAATCACCATGTCGCACAAGGGCAGAACCTTTGAATAGGCGTCGAGCCCCACGAAGCAACGCTCCGGTGGCAAATCCACCTTGTCGCCATGCTTCGCCTTGAGGTTTTTGGCGAGGCTCTCCACCCGGTTGCCAAAAGCATCGGCAATCGCGACGACCTTCACATTTGAACCAGGCACGCTCAGGGTCTGGTCCGCCGCACCGGAACCGCGACCGCCGCATCCGATCACGCCCACACGGATCAGCGAGTTGTCAGCGTCTGCCTGACCTCGCATCACGTAGGGGAACGCCATAAGGCCGGCGCTGACTAGGCCGGTGGTTTTAACAACTTCCCGACGGGAAAGTCCTGAGGATTTGGATTCTAACATAGGAGTAATTGGCTGGGGTAGGAATGGGGGCACTATCGGTAGCTCACCCACTCGAGCTGATCCAGCCCAGATTCAAAAATTAGGGCCGCCCCGATTGAAGGAGGCGGCCCTCTGAACGGTCGTTCAACGGCGGAAAATTAGGAAACCTTGCGCTTCCGCCGGGCTCAGTTTAGCCACCCACGGGAGCCCCGCCGGCGACGGCGTCACGCTCCTTCATGGCCGCCTTGCGGGACAGTTTGACCCGGCCTTTGTCGTCAATACCGATGCACTTGACCCAAACCAACTCGCCCACCTTGACCACGTCTTCAGTCCGGTTAACGCGGGTGTCGGCCAATTCGGAGATGTGACACAACCCGTCCTTCCCGGGCAACACTTCCACAAACGCACCGAACTCCTTGATGGAAACCACGCGGCCCTGGTAGGTCTGTCCGATCTCGATTTCGGCAGTGATCCCCGTGATGATCTGGCGGGCACGCGCCATCCCCTCGGGATTGTTCGAGTAGATGTGCACTTTGCCGTCGTCATCGATGTTGATCTCGCAACCGGTCTCGGCGACGATACTCTTAATATTCTTCCCGCCTGGCCCGATAAGGGCGCCGATCTTGTCGACTGGTATCTTGATGGTCTCGATGCGGGGCGCATACTTGGACATCTCTGCACGCGGCGCCTCGAGGACCGTGTTCATGAATCCGAGGATTTGGGTGCGCAAACGCTTCGCCTCATCGATGCCGGCCACCAAAATGTCGTGCCGTACCCCGGGCAGTTTGAGATCCAACTGGAAGCCCGTGATGCCGCTCTCGGTCCCGCAGATCTTGAAGTCCATGTCTCCAAAGTGATCTTCGCTGCCGATGATGTCCGACAGCAACACGTGCCGCTTGAGGTGATCCCCTTCGAACTCGGTGACGAGCCCGACCGAGATGCCCGCCACCGGACTGAGAATCGGCACGCCCGCATCCATCAACGCGAGGCACCCGCCGCACACACTCGCCATCGAGGTCGAACCGTTCGACTCCATGATCTCGGAGGACACCCGGATGGCGTAGGGGAAGTCCTGCTCGGCAGGAATCACCGGAGCAAGCGAACGCTCGGCGAGCGCACCGTGCCCGATTTCACGCCTCCCGGGGCTTCCCGTGCGCCCGGTTTCGCCCACGGAGAAGGGCGGAAAATTGTAGTGCAGGATAAAGCGCTTTGAGGTCACCCCGCCGGTGTAACCATCCAGTTCCTGTGCCTCTCCCGTGGTCGCCAAGGTAGCCAGAGCAAGCGCCTGGGTTTCGCCGCGCGAAAATAGCGCGGACCCGTGCGAGCGGGGAAGCAAACCCACCTCGCCGCCTAGCTTGCGCAACTCGTTGAGCTGACGCCCATCGCAACGGACACCCTTGTCCAGAATAGAAACGCGGAACGCCTTCTTCTGGAGATAATCAAACGCCTGGCTGACCTCAAAGGATGTGGCCTCGGGATACTTCGCCTTCACCGCCGCCGATACCTCATCCCTGAGAGCTTCGACCGCCTTGCCCCGTGCCACCTTGCTGGGCAGGTAAATTGCGGCCTCAATACGGTCGCCAGCGACCGCATACGCGACCTCCATCAAATCATCACGCACCAACATCAGCGGCATCTCGCGCTTGGCCTTGCCCGCCACGGCAGCGAGTTGGAGTTGCGCCTCCACAAGGGTTTTAGCGTGCACATGCGCAAACTCCAGCGCTGCCACGAAATCGGCCTCCGAAATCTGATTCGCCTCGCCCTCGATCATGATGCACTCGTCCTTAGTGCCCACATAGACGAGATCCAAATCACTCAACGCCCGCTCACTGTGCGTAGGATTCGCGACAAATTGTCCGTTCACCCGACCCACCCGTACCGCCCCGACCGGGCCGGCAAACGGGATGTCGGAGACCATCAACGCCGCAGAAGCACCGTTAATGGAGAGCATATCCGGATCGTTCTCGCCATCAGCGCTCAGAAGCACGGAAATGATCTGAGTATCGTACAGGTAACCCTTCGGAAACAGCGGCCGCAACGGCCTGTCGGTCATCCGAGCGGTGAGAATTTCTTTCTCGCTAGGGCGACCTTCGCGACGGAAGTACCCACCCGGGAACTTGCCTACAGCTGCGGCTTTCTCTCGATAATCAACAGTCAGCGGGAAAAAATCCTGCCCGTCCTTGATGCGGGTCGCGGATACGGCAGAAACCATCACAATGGTCTCGCCGCACTGGACGGTGACTGCGCCGTCGGCGAGTTTGGCGAGCTTGCCAGTTTCGATGGTAATGGAGGTGGAGCCGATCTGGCTCGTGACATGATGAATCATGGGGCTTTCTTTCTAGGTTTTCTCGTTGGAACGAGGGTTGGACCCTGAGTCGGTGCCATTCCTTGGCTCGTAGCCCAGCACGCTCTCAATGCGTCCGCCCTTCGGCAGATTCACAAGTGAGTGGGCAGGGCTCCGTCCAAAGTGGCGGAACGCCTCAGGGGTATTGGGGGGGGAATGGTGAGAGACTGCGAGTACCGAACCCGCTTCTAACATAAGCGGCCGGAATCCAAGTTCCGAGAAGTTGGAAAACTTCCCAGAAAGCTCTCACCGAACATCGTCCCCAGATCACGGGGACCGATGTTCGGTCTGGAGAAAATCGAGTAGCAATCCGACCGGAATGTTACCGGCGGAGGTTCAACTTCTCGATGACCGCCTTGTAACGGTCATTGGCGGTGCGCTTCAAATAATCCAGCAGCTTGCGCCGCCGCGCGACCATCATCAGGAGACCGCGCCTAGAGGCGTGATCCTTCGAGTGCGTCTTAAAGTGTTCCGTGAGTTGGAGAATGCGCTGGCTTAAGATGGCCACCTGCACATCAGCGCTGCCCGTGTCTTTGTCGTGGAGGCGAAGCGCCCCGATTTCACTAGTTTCTGACATATTTCTTTATTTCGTGGACCTTTAACAATGGCATACGGAGGGGCACCGCGCAAGCAGTTCCTTGGCGAGTCCTTCGAAAGATTTCAAACCTTGAACCTGAGAGGCCAGCCGCCATCCCGAAAAACTGCATCCAGCGCTCAAGACGCGCCGGCATCCCACAACCAGTCTGAGGCCCTTAGGTTTGGATGGACCTCCCCGCCAAGCTGGGATTGAGCACCCGCCTCCAATCTGAGCGCCGCGACATAAGCGATCATCGCCGCGTTATCGGTGCAAAGCTCCGCCGGCGCGATCAACAACCGCACGCCCGCGCCGGCGCATTCAGCCGCAAAACGCTCCCTCAGCCGCGTGTTGCAACTCACCCCTCCGCTTACCGCGAGGGTGTGTACACCCGCCAACCGAACAGCGCGCAATGTTTTGCGCACCAGCACATCCACGACCGCCTCTTCAAACGAGGCGCACACATCCGCCACGGGCACCGGGTCCAACTTGGGCAAGAGATACCGCACCGCTGTTTTGAGACCGCTGAAGGAAAAGTCAAAATCTCCCGACGCCAACATACTTCTTGGAAACCGAAACCTTCCCGCGTCTCCTGCGGCAGCAAGTCTATTGACGTTCGGCCCCCCCGGGTAAGGCAACCCAAGAAGTTTCCCCACCTTGTCAAAGGCCTCACCGGCGGCGTCATCGACGGTACGTCCCAGCAAACGATAACGGCCTACCCCGTGAATTCTCACCAGCAACGTGTGCCCGCCGCTCACGACCAATCCCACGGATTCACACAGGCCGACTGGGTCTCCCATGAAGGGGGAAAGCAGGTGCCCCTCGATGTGGTTGATCCCCAGAAACGGTTTCCTCAAGGCAACCGCCATGCCCTTGGCGAGGGAAAATCCGAGCATCAGGGAGGTCGCTAAGCCGGGACCGGCGGTGGCTGCGACCGCGTCCACATCCGAGAGGCTCGCACCGCCCCTTTCAAGTGCGGCATCGAGCACCGGTCGCAGAGAGCGCAGGTGGTTGCGGGAAGCCACCTCCGGGACAACCCCTCCATATTCCCCGTGAATCGCAACCTGAGAGTAAACCTCCGACGCGAGCAACGTCCGCCCCCGCATTAGCGCGGCGGCAGTTTCATCGCAGGATGTTTCCAGCGCGAGCACCAGCGGATCGGATGCATCAAACTTGCGTGGCACTGGTTGCTCTTCGGACACGTTCAATCGACCCCCCCAACCAAAACGAGGTGCCCCTCCCTCAGTTCTGCTTTCCCATTCCGGCCGACGAGACATTTTTTTCAGCTCGCACAGAATAAAGGAGGATTGCCCGAAGCGTCTCCGCAGCCCTCTCGAGCTGCGTGTCCACAAAAGCGGCCAACTCAGCTTTTTCAGCCGCACTCAACGCTCCCACCCTCCTCTGCAACGCCAGCAGGCGCTCCTGATCAGCTGAAAACGGAGCGCGGATGGTCGGTTGGATCCCTTGTTCGTGAATTACCTGTTTTCCCGGGGTGTAGTACTTGGCGGTGGTCAGGCGAATCGCGGTTCCATCCTGAAGGGGTATCACACTCTGCACTGAACCCTTCCCAAACGTCGTTTCCCCCACCAGCACGGCGCGCCTCAAGTCCTTCAAGGCACCGGCCAGAATTTCTGCTGCACTCGCACTAGCCCCGTTCACCAAAAGCGCCACCGGATAGTTGGGCCGCGGAGCCGAACCGGCAGGCGTCCTGTAAAATTTGTTCTGCGAATTCACGCGTCCCTCGGTGGACACCACCAGCGACCCGGCCGGCAAAAAATGGGCTGCCACTTCGATCGCTGCCTCCAAAAGCCCTCCCGGATTTCCCCGCAAATCCAGAATCAACCCCTGCATTCCACTCCTTTCGAGCTCTTCCAGAGCCTTCAACAATTCCGCCGCCGTGGTTGTATTAAACTGCGTGACCCGCACGTATCCGATCTTTGAATCCCCCGCTCTCTCGCTGGGAACCAAACAGGCATCCCGGACACTTGGAACGTTGATGAATTCCCGCTGCAGTTCCACCTCAAAGGTGTCCTGAGTCGAGGGACGATAAATGGTCAACGCCACGGCCACCCCCGAATCACCGCGCAAAAGATTGGAAGCCTCTACCGAACCGAGCTTTTCGGCGAGTTGCCCATCCACCTTCAACACTTGATCTCCCGCCAGGATACCGGCTCGCACTGCCGGCCCCCCTTCCATCGTGCTAATCACCACTAGCTTCCCGTCCTTTAACGCCAGCACCACCCCCACCCCGCTGAACCGGCTCCGCGTATCATCCTGCACCGCCTTGTACTCTCGAGATTCCAAATATTGCGAATGCGGATCCAAACTGGACAACATTCCCCTGAGCGCAGCCATGATCAGTGCCTGATACGACGCCTTCGCCTCGTCAACGTAATCCTGTCGGACCAGTTGCAGCACCTTGGCGAAAACGGAAAGCGGTGCGTAGGCCGCCGGCTCCTTACCCGCCGCCTCCCCCTCGGCTGCCCCGGCGTTTCCGAAGCCTGCCACCCAAGCGCCTCCAAGCGCACCCACTGCCCACACCACCAACCGCAACCGACCCAAGCCGAACGCCCGAAACCAACCCAATTTCGCCCCGGGTCGCGAATCCAGCGAATCTTCTGGCTCAGGCTTAGAATCCATGGGGTGTTAGTCTCTGCCTTTCGGTAGTTTCACGTATCAAACCCAACGAGGGCCATACTTTGGGACGAACGGCATGCACACGCAACCCGGACGCTGTTCCCGACCCCGAGTCCGCCCCCCACAGTCAAGCGGCGTCCTTGTCTTGCTTCCGGCGCAGAATCGGCTGGCGTTTCCCCTCCACCACTCCGCGGTTGATAGTGACCTCGGCCACGTCATCGCGGCCGGGAATGTCGTACATTACCTCCAGCATGATTCTTTCCAGCATTGAGCGCAGGGCCCTTGCTCCCGTGCCCTTTTTTGAAGCCTGCTCCGCAAGCGCACGCAATGCATCCTTGGTCACGTTCAAATTCACCCCCTCGATCGCGAGCAGCTTCTGGTACTGCTTGACAAGCGCGTTCTTCGTATCTGTCAAAATCAGCATCAACTCGTCCTCCGAAAGCGGGTCGAGCGCCGCAGCTACCGGAAGACGTCCAATGAACTCGGGAATCATCCCGAAACTGAGCAGATCCTCCGGTTCAACATGCCGCAACATTTCGCTCGGCGGAACCTCCGAGCCCTCAGCCGCAGCCACCCGAGCCGCGCCAAATCCGAGGGTGTTGCGCCCCCGCCGCTTCTCGACAATCTTCTCCAACCCGACGAAGGCCCCGCCGCAGATGAACAGAATCTTATCGGTGCTGACCTGGATGTACTCTTGGTTGGGATGCTTGCGCCCCCCCTGCGGCGGGACATTGCAAACCGTGCCCTCGAGAATCTTCAAGAGGGCCTGCTGCACACCTTCCCCACTCACATCGCGGGTGATCGACACGTTTTCAGTCTTCCGGCCGATCTTGTCGATCTCATCGATGTAAACGATACCGATTTCGGCACGCTTGACGTCGTACTCCGCAGCCTGCAGGAGCCGAAGAATGATATTTTCCACATCTTCCCCGACGTAGCCAGCCTCCGTCAGGGTAGTGGCGTCCGCAATGCAGAAAGGTACGTCCAAGGCTCGGGCCAGCGTCCGCGCCATCAGCGTCTTGCCCGATCCGGTCGGACCGAGCAAGAGAATGTTGCTCTTGTCGATTTCAACCTCGGACAACGGGTCCAGTTGGGAGTTTCCGCGGGAGTCCGCTCCCGCCACCCCCGCCAGACTTCCCCCGCTGTTGTGGAGGATCCGCTTATAATGGTTGTGGACCGCCACGGAGAGCACCTTCTTGGCACGATCCTGACCGATCACGTACTGGTCCAGAGACTTCCGGATTTCCGCCGGCTTGGGAACGCGCAGGTTCGTCGACTGCTTTCGCTTTTCCTCACTCAACTCCTTGTCCAGGATTCCTTTGCAAACGTTGATGCAACTGTCGCAGATATAGACCCCGGGACCGGCGATCAGCTTGCGCACCTCGGCGTGACTTTTGCCGCAGAAACTGCACATGGTAAGGTTGGATGCGCGTGCCATAATTAGGAGTAAAATGTTCGTGTAAGCTGTGGAAAACTTCTCTGATCTGGATTTTTATACTCAACGGGAGATGAGAGGGGAACTAGAGAGGAACTAGAGGGGAATCGCCCCGCCAGCGTAAGCCACAAAGATCCCGACCGCCTTTCGCGGCAAAGGAACCGGGGCGGCAGAAGGCTCTCCCATTCCCTCTAACCGGCGGCTGGTTCCGGCTTCTCCCCCTTCTCCGATGTTTTATCTGCAGCCTTGTCCGACCGGACGGGCCCTGGGATTTCCTTGCGGCTCTTCACCACCTCGTCCACGAGGCCGTAGTCCTTTGCCTCCTGAGCGCTCATGTAGTAATCGCGGTCGGAGTCAATCTTCACCTGCTCTTCCGTCTTGGACGTGTGCTCGGCGAGGATGCGGGTCAGCCGTTTCTTGAGTTTGTACATGAACTCCACGGTCCGCTCCACGTCACTGGCGGTTCCCTGAGCGCCCCCAGAAACCTGATGGATCATGATGTCCGAATTCGGTAAGGCAAACCGCTTGCCCCTCGTCCCGGCAGCGAGGAGGACCGCCCCCATGCTGGCAGCCATCCCGATGCAATAGGTGTTCACATCGCAGGTCATGAACTGCATGGTGTCGTAGATCGCCAACCCCGCAGTGACCGAGCCCCCTGGAGAGTTGATGTAGAGGTGAATATCCTTCTTGGGATCCTCCATCTGCAGAAACAGCAACTGGGCTATGATGGAATTAGCCACCTCGTCGTTCACGCCGGTTCCTAGGAATACGATCCGGTCCTTGAGCAATCTCGAGTAGATGTCATAGGAGCGTTCTCCTCGGCCCGTTTGTTCGACAACCACGGGCACGTAGTAGTTGGAGGGCACGTGCAAGGAGGATTCCATGCTGGAAGCTTGGAAGCGGGAATGCTGAGGGTCGTGGGAGAATTTCATGAACGTTTTCGTACGGTCGTAAGTTGTTTGGGTGCGTTGAAGGAAGTAAAATGCGGCGAATTAACCAAGGATCTGCGCCCCCGAGTCGTGGACTCTTCAATCCTCCGTCGCCTCTGTGCGACAAAATCGGAAGCTGGACTCACCACCGGGAAGAGGCGACGAGAGGGCTGTAAACAAGATAGCACACATCAGTTCATTTGCGAAATTGCTCTGCACTTCCCCAGCGATTTAGCCTCCGGGAGGGTTCTCGGCCTATTCGCCAGTGGCTTGCACTTCTGTGATCACGGCGTGAGACACAACCAAATCAAGCGCCTTGTTCGTCACAATGTCGTTTTCGATCTGCTGGATCATACTCCGCCGACTCACCTCTTTGATCGCATTCTCAAGCGACATGTCTGCACGCTGTGCAATACCCGCGATCCTGCCCAGCACTTCTTCCCGAGTCGGAACAACGTTCTCCATTTCCGCTATCCGGCTCAGGATGAAAGAGCCCTTAAGCCGGTTGCGAGCGGTTTGAGACGCACTGGAGACCAGTTCCTTCTCGTTCTCACGCAGCAATTCCTCCGAGACCCCACGGCTTTGGTTCTCCTTGACCACCTCGGAAAGGACCTGATTGGTCTCGGCACGGGCCATATCCTCCGGAAGCTCGCACTCCACATCTGCAATCAACCGTTCCATGACCTGATCGCGCTTTAGGGTCTCCAGCTCCGCGACGTGTCGCCGGAGAAGTTCCTCCCGCACCATCTCACGCAACTCCGCCAGCGATTTTCCCGGAGCAAGGATAGCGGCAAACTCGTCGTTGAGCTCGGGTAACACCCTCACCTTGATCTCCTTGAGGATGACCTCATAATCCAGCTTCTGGCCACCGAATCCCTCCACAGGAAAGTCTGCTGGAACCTCAATCTGGAACGCTCTGACATCCCCCGGACGCGCAGCGAGCAAATGACCGCAGAAACCCGGGAAAAAGGCTTCCTCGGTCATCCTCACCCAGAAGCCCTCGTTTGAAGATAGAATCTGACCAACCTTCGGAAAAACTTCATGCACCGGCCGCCCCCCGATCGTCCCCCTGTAGTCCACCACGACGAAATCCTCCATCTCAGCTCCGCGGTCATCGGCGAGATCGACGAAATCAGCCTGCCGGGCGCGAAGATCCTCGATAGTTTTGTCGACGGCATCCTCCTTCTGCGCCTCGGTAACCACAGGGATTTCCACAGTAATCCCTTTGTATTGAGGTATTTCAAAATCGGGAACTGTCACAAGGGTCGCGGAAAAAGAGAAACCGGCAGGGTCCGACTTCACGTCCTCCACTCCACTGACCCGGAGCACCCGCAACCCCTTCTCCCGGATGGCAGATGTCAGCGATTCAGAAATCAGATCGGACTCGGTTTGTTCGGCGATGTCCTTGGTAAAACGCTTCTCAACCAGCGCTCGAGGTGTCTTTCCGGGGCGGAAGCCGGGGATCCTTGCTTGTTTTACGTAACCGCGCACCACCTTGTCGCGCACTTGATGCAGGACTTCAGCCCCCACCTCCACGCGGAGGGTGGCCAGACAATTCGGGAGGGTTTCTAGGGTCGCGTTCATGTTCAAGGATGGATCGGAGTTTAGAGGTATTCTTGTTCAGTTTAGGAAAAACCGAGGGGAGAAAGATTTGACATAGATTTTGGGGAGGCACTTCCCGCGGCAAGGCGGGTCCCTCCCAAGAGATAACGCGTCCCCCAGAGGCAACGGCATCCCCCCCACCACCCGTCCGCTTTAAAACGAACGGAAATGGAAGGGGGCGGAGCATAGCCCCTCTCCAAATTTTGCAAATGCTGAAATGAGGGGGCCGAATCCCTCTCCCTCTAAATCTACGTACCAGCCGCTGTTTTTCAAACGCGGCCTGCCTTTGGATCAAAGCGGTTTGTTTCGGCCGCACAACGTACGCGGCGGCCCTCGTGTCCACCGCTTCACCGGCGCGACCGCCAAGGGCTTCGACCGCAGCCAGACTGCCCCGAACCCAGTCCCTGGCAATCGTGTGCTTCCAAGCCGCCGCGGCCGTGGAGAACTCCACGGCTTTTTTCGCAGTCCTTCCGGTCACATGCGCCTAGAGCAGGGCTCCGGCAAAACTGTCCCCGGCCCCAATCCGGTCCACTCCGCTTAATTCATGACTCCGGCTGAAGACAGCCGTCTTCCCGTCATCATACGTTCTCAGGGTATCTCCCGGCGCGGTTTCACCCGTCCGGATCGAAGTGGCCAACGACCGAATCCCGTCGTGCTCTAGGAGGCAATCCGCCGCAAAACCCAGTCCGGCATCCCCTCCGTCGGCCTCGGGCGCACCTGGAATCCAACCTGCCTCGGACGCCGCCCAAACTCACAGGTCAAAGCCTTTCACCAGGGGTCGCAACACGCGGGACGCCTCTTCGGTTGTCCCTAGTGCCGAGCGGCCATTGAGGTCGCAGCTCGCTTTGCTGACCAGTTTGCAGGCGGCGGCGATCGCCCGGGCACACACCTCAGGAGTCTCCAGGCCAAGTGCAGGAGTGATACCGCTTCATCCGAACCACGCCGCACCCCTGAGCGCCGCCTCCCTGTCAATCATCCCGCGGCCAACCATGGCCATTGAGGAGCTCGCACAGTCCCAGGTAATCACGCTGGCCTTGAGACCAAACCATGGGTCCAAAAAATTAAAGTCCCAGCCGCCCATCGCCTCTGAGCGCGCCGTCGATCCGGACACCACAGGCATGTCGCTTCCCAACGGGGCAATCGGCAAGGCGGTTGCCCAAGACCCGGGTGACGAGGGCTGGCTCACCCCGAATTGCCGCAACCCGCACGACGACATTTGCCTCCGCACCGGCGAAATGGAGGTTGCGCGCCGGTGCATCGGCCAAGGGCGAGTAATCCGTGGTCTAGAACCGGGCAAGAACCTCGCCTAAGCAAACCAGTCGTCCGGGGGATCCGGAACACGCGGAGTTCACGAACGACGGGCCATGGGGCTTCTATTTCCCGGTCTGTTGCTCAAAGAATTTCGGAGCGGGAGAGACGGGCGCACTCCCCGAGCCCTTTGCGGGCTCCTCCTTCTTGGGAGCATCGCCGCCCGGTGCCGCCGCATGCTCGCCGCCGCCGGAATGGCCTCCATGGGAGGGAAGGGAGGACGCACTGTGCCTTTCACAGGCGTTCACAAAAATTGCCAAAACAAACAGCAAAGGGATGGAGAGCCGGGTCATAAATGGCGCATGCTGCCGAAATCCGGCGGGGGTGAGAAGCGCGAAGTCATTCACCTCCGCGCTTCCCACTTGCCACGAGTACGGCTTTCTTTGTGGCCCCTATGGCAAACCGAATTGACCAAATGTTTGAGAGGCTTCGCTCAAAGAAGCAGGCAGCGATGATCGCCTACATCGCAGCCGGCGACCCAAGCCTCGCCGCGACCGAAGCCCTCGTTCCGGCTCTCGAAAAAGCCGGGGTCGATCTGGTCGAACTCGGACTCCCCTTCTCTGATCCCCTTGCAGACGGCATCGTCAACCAGTTGGCCGCGACCCGGGCCCTCGAGGCCGGAGCGACCACCCAGAAAGTACTTGATTGCATCACCTTAATCCGGCGGACCTCCCAGATTCCAATTGTGCTCTACACCTACCTGAACCCGATCTACCGGTACGGTTTCTCCGAGTTTTTTTCCGCCGCTGAAACCGCTGGAGTTGACGGCCTGCTCATCCTCGATCTTCCTCCCGACGAAATCGCGTCCAATCCGGACTTCACCATCCAAAGTTCGCTGAAACAAATCCGGCTGATCGCCCCCACAACTCCGGAAGCCCGAATCGCAAAACTCACCTCCGGGGCGAGCGGTTTTCTCTATTACGTGTCGCGGGAGGGTGTGACTGGGGAGCGCGCCGAAATTGCGGATTCGCTTGCCGAGCGGGTGGCAGCGATCAGAGCGACCACGCCGCTGCCGGTTGCCGTGGGATTCGGAATTTCCACTCCGGACCACGTTCGTCAGGTCGCGGCCGTGGCGGACGCCGTAGTGGTCGGGAGCGCGATTGTGAAGAAGGTCGCCGAATGGGGCAAGGACCCAGATTTCATCAAAAAAATCTCGGATTTCGTGTCTCCTCTGGCGACTGCGTCCAAACACACCTAATCTCAACCGCGTTTCGGCCCGAATTTTGCTCAGCATGCACCCTATGGCAGCCCAGTTTCAACCGCCCACTCCGTCCCCTCTCATTTTTTCGCTCCGCCGCGCCGGCGTACTGCTCGGAGCCCTCGCGACGCTCTCCCTGGGTGCCTGCAAGATTGCCCCCGCGCCCAAGGGGATTGAGACAGCCAAAAATTTCGACCCCCTTAAATTCGAGGGGACTTGGTACGAAATCGCCCGCAACAACGTGGCCGACGAGAAAGGCTTCACCCATGTGACCTCGCAGTATCGCCGTGGGGTCGATGGGAAATGGCTCATTAACACGAGGGCATGGGATGGTTTCCATGGGGCTTGGGTTGGCAGCACCCACCTATCTCCAGAGCCGTCCGCAGCCAAGCCAGCCTCCTTCATGCTGGGTCGCGGAAATCCGCGTCACGTGGTGATTGTTGATAATGAACACA
>JBILKV010000284.1:0-4679 GCA_044376515.1 Chthoniobacteraceae bacterium
CACTGGACCTCGCCCCCTAGCCACAAGGCGCGCGCCTTCTCAAGCTCCGCGGCAGGTAAGGCGGACGGCGGCTTTCGAAGTGCATCCGCCAGACGCAGGCAAACGGCCTCCACCCGCTCCAACCACCGTCCATGGAGCTCATCGGAGTACGGCACCACCGCAAAAGCAGAATCGGCAACCGGCTCTACCGGGGCAAGAGCCGCGTGAAGGGCCCCAACTCTGCGGCCGAGTCCCCTCGCCCACCGCGTCAAACAGTCCCCCGCTCGGAAGGCCTCCACGGCAACATCCCACGCGGCCCGGCCCGAAACCCAGCGCTGAACATAGGCCACGGTCTCAAATCCCCCGGGCCCGACACGGTCCAAACGCGCGCCGAATTCCGGCACACCGGGAAAGCCGCGTTCCCACAAAAACCGGCCGACCTCCGGCTCCGGATGCATCCCCAGTCTGGGATCCTTGTACCACTTCAACAGCCAATCCCCCGAGGGCCCGCCGCCGCGCCAAAGCCGGTTGGTCGAGCCCGGTACGAAGGGTTCCCACCGGACGCCGCGCGGCCTGAAAGCGCCGCGTTCCACCCGCCAGCGGCGCGCGGCCATCATCCGCGGACCAGCGCGCCAAAATGTTCGAGCGCCTCCAAAACACCGGTGCTGCAACGCCCCCGCGCCTGATAGCCGCCTGCAAGCCGCACCACCTCCTTGACCGCGGGCACCGCGTTGGACGGACACATCACCCACTTCGCGCAGGAACCGTCCAGCATGGGCAGATCGTTGTAGTGGTCGCCCGCGGCGAAAATCTCCTCTCTGGAAATTCCGGTGAGCCGCGCCAGTTCACTCAAGGCCGTCCCCTTGCTGTAGGCCTCATGGCAAAAGCGAACCCAGATCGTGTTACGCATGTAGGCAAAGCCCGGAACGCGCCGCCGCTCCTCCTCGAGAAAGACGCAGATCTTGTCCATCTCCTCTTCGGAACTCGCCGCGAGGCCGACCACGCGTTGTCCCTCGTAGATCGGCTGCGCCTGCACGCCCTGATCGAGAAAGGAGAGCACATCGCGCAACAGCTCCGAGGCAGATTCGAACAAGGCGTCGTGGTCGGCATAACACCGACGGTTCCAGTCGCCGAAGTCCTGCCAAACGCCACCCACGCCTCGGTGAAAGACCTCCCGCTCGGCGGTGACCACGAAATCCGGTTCGACGGGGAAATTAAATTCACGGAGACCATCCTCCACGAAATGCAGATCCCGACCCGTGTTGATCGCCCAGTGCACCCCGCGGGCACGTAACTCCGCCAGCATGGAAAACAGTGCGGGATCCACCGGCGGCTGGGCATAGTGGTCCACGAGCGTGCCGTCAAAATCGGTGCTAAGGAGCCTGATCATTAAAGTGAGGTTGACTCAGCCGCCGCAATTTTTCACGAACTTCCCCATGAAAAGCGCATACGAACTCGCGATGGAACGGCTGGAACGCAGTTCCCCCACGGCCACCCTCACGCCCGAGCAGAAGGAACGCATCGCGGAGGTGGAGTCCGTGTCACAGGCGAAAATCGCTGAAAAAGAGTTGTTTCTAAAGGAACAGATGGCCAAGGCGGTGCAGTCTGGCGACCATGCCTCGGTGTCCCAGCTCGAACAGCAACTGGCCATGGAAATCCGCCGGATCCAGAGTGACGCGGAGGCCAAACGCGCCGCTATCCGGGGCGGAAACTAACCCCCCGGACGCGCGGCGCGTGCGTTGTGCGCGGCCCCTAGGGACGGCCCGCGTGCACGCGGGAGGCGACCTTGAGCCTGAGCGCGTTTAGGGCGATGAAGCCCGACGCGTCGTTTTGGTTGTAGGCCTTGGTGGGGTCGGCCTCCATCGTGGCGATGTGCGGGTTGTAGAGGCTCACGGGCGATTTGCGGCCCGCGGCGATCACATTGCCTTTGTAGAGTTTGACGCGCACCGTGCCGGTGACGTTTTTCTGACTCTCTGTGACCAGCGCCTGGAGAGCCTCCCGTTCGGGGCTGAACCAAAAGCCGTTGTAGACCAACCCGGCGTACCGCGGAATGAGGCCGTCCCGGAGGTGCATCACCTCACGGTCCATGGTGAGGGATTCGACCTGCCGGTGCGCAAAGTGAAGGATCGCGCCGCCCGGGGTTTCGTACACACCCCGAGACTTCATGCCCACAAAGCGGTTCTCCACCATGTCGACCCGGCCGATGCCGTTTCTACCGCCGAGGCGGTTGAGCACCTTCATGATCCAGTAGGGCGAAAGAACGGTATGCCCCTCGGCATTCCGCTCCTCGGCGCCCGCATAGCCCATCGCTGAAAGAAGCGCTCCCACTTCGGGATGGCCAAGCGCGGTGCAGAGCCCTTTTTCAAAACTGAGCTCGACCCATTCCGCGCGGTCCGGCGCCTCTTCGGGGGAAACCGAAAGCACGTACATCCCGGCGGACTCTGGAGCCGATGCGTCAAACCATGGGTCCTCCAAAATGCCGGCTTCAAACGAGATGTGAAGCAGGTTACGATCCATGGAGTACGGCTTCTTGGCGGTGGCTTGGACGGGAATGCGCCGCTGTTCGCAGTAGGCGATCATCTCGGCACGCCCCGGGAACTGTTCGCGGAAACGCTCCTGCCGCCAAGGCGCAATCACCTCGAGTTCCGGCGCGAGGGCCGCAGCGGTCAGTTCGAAACGCACCTGGTCGTTGCCCTTGCCCGTGGCCCCGTGGGCGACGGCGTCGGCGTGCTCCGCCCTGGCGATTTCAACCATCCGTTTGGCGATGAGCGGACGCGCGATGGAGGTTCCCAGAAAGTACTGGCCCTCGTAGATCGCGTTGGCCTGGATCATCGGAAAGATGAAGTCTCGCGCAAACTCCTCGCTGAGGTCATCGATGTGGATCTTGCTAGCCCCAGTGCTGATTGCCTTGGCTTCGAGGCCGTCCAGTTCCTCCTCCTGTCCGATGTCCGCGCAGAATGCAATAATTTCGGCCTGATAGGTTTCCTTCAACCAGGCGAGGAGGACGGAGGTGTCGAGACCTCCCGAGTAGGCGAGCACGATTTTCATAGGGTGGCGCGCATGCAAACAGACTCCGCGCCCCCGTCCAATTCCTTTCCGCGGCCTGCCGGTCAAAGGAGTGCCCCCGGACCGCGGGCCCGGATCACTTCGAACCGGCGCGGTGCCCCGCGAAGAATCGCTGGGAACGGCACAGGGCTACCAGTCTCCGTCTGAACCGCCGCCACCGAAGTCGCCCCCGCCAAAGCTGTCAAAGCCGCCCGAGTCCGAGGAGTCCGATCCCCCATGCGAACCACCGTCCCCGTCACCAAGGACACCGCCGTTCTGTTGGGAATCCGAGGCGTGCGAGGAGGAGTTTCCCAACCAGTAACCGAGCAGTCCCCCGCCGAGGAGTCCGCCCAAGAGTCCACCCCAACCGGGACTCCCGCCCCCGAATCCCCCGGCACCGCCGCCCCCCGAAAACAAGCGCCCGAGCAGCGACAGCAGCACATATCCTCCGAAAAGAACCGCAATCCATGTCCCCCACCCCCAGCCAAGGGACTTTTGCACCTCCGGCCTCACCTGCCCGGGTGCGGAAGGAGCCGCCCGCTGCTGCACGGAGCCACTGGAGCTTCCGAAACCTTGCGTTACGGCGCGCGGCGCGGCACCAGCCTTGGGAAGCAGGCTCGCCAAATCCTCCGACGCAAACACCAGCGCCTGACCGATCTGGCCGTCTTTAAGCCTCGCCCGGACCCGGCCGTTGAAGGCGTCGCGAATGGACTCTGCGAGCTTTGGGGAAACGTTGTCGGAGTTGGCCACGGTAAATTTGCGGTCCTCCAGGGCGAACAAAGCGAGCAGGCCCTGATGGGTTTTCTGGCTGCCGATTTTTCGTTCGCGGGCAAGTTGGACCGCCATCGGGTGCACCTCCCGGGGAAGCCCCGGGTAATCGGCCACCCTCCGGATCACGACGATCATCGAGTGAATCTGGCTGGACTCCGACGCGAGCCGAAGGTTCCGGCTGATCTCGATCTTCTGGGCGTTTGATACCGAGCCGGAAAAATCGTTGAAGAATTCATTTTCAAACTCGGGCAGGGTCGTCGCGGCCTGTTCCGCTCTGGCGGAGGGGACTTCAACCACGGGGCCGCCGAACAAGGAAAGGACGGCAAACACCGCAACCCACAAGAATGTACGGGGGGCTTCAACAGTAACCATAAAGACGAACGTAGCACGGTCCTCGAAACAAACAACCGCGCCCCCTCCCGCAACGGCACCGCTCATCGGCCCGCCCGGAACGCAACGGTATTCCGGTACGGCCGCTTCAATGCTACGCTCCGGCGTGCAACTTTCCAAACGTGGCGAATACGCCCTCCGCGTCCTGTTGGATTTAACAATCGCCCGGTCCCAGGGGATGGCCGTGGTTCCGGTCACCGCGCTGGCCACCGCACAAAACATCCCGGCCGCTTTCCTCGAACAAATCCTCGTCGCGCTCCGCCAGGCCGGGCACCTCAGCGCGACACGCGGCAAGCACGGCGGGTACTCGGTCGTACCCTCGGCAACCCTCCAGAGCGTTGGCAACCTCATCCGTTTTCTGGACGGCCCGCTTGCCCTGCTTTCCTGCGCGAGCGTCTCCGCCTACAAACGCTGCTCCTGCCCGGACGAAGAACGGTGCGGGCTGCGCCAACTCATGGTCGAGGCCCGCGCCGCGCTCTCCGCCGTGTTGGACG
>JBILKV010000285.1:0-4652 GCA_044376515.1 Chthoniobacteraceae bacterium
AGCAGGCACACCCCCTGCCCCTGCGTTGGGACTCGAAGGAATTGCAGTTGGGCGGTTCGGCCTACCCGGCGGCCTCCCACGCCCCGATTCTCATCTACCCCAACCCTTTGGCACCGGGTCGGTACGTTGTGCTCAACAGCAGCTTCACCTTCCGGCAGGGCAGCGACACCACCAACGCGCTCCAGACGCCCAAACTTCCCGACTGGGCGGTCGTCGATCTCTCGACGCCCCCGGGACTGCTGCTGCCCGGAGCCATTCCAAACGCGGGCTTTTTCAACGAGTCCTGGCAACTTCCCTAGGAAACGGCTCCGAGGGAATTCTCACGCGAACTCGACTCGGGCGACAGAGGCGTGACCAGCGTGCTCCACGAAAAAATGGATCTCCCCTCCCGTCTCAGGGAGGCTGCTGGGAACGCGGATGAACCCCGAGCACTGCGCCCCCGTTGCCCCCCCAGTTGCTCCGGATCCGATTCGCCCCCGCTAAGGGAAACGCCTAGTGTCGGTCATACTTTTTGATTTGGACCACAAAGCCGCAATCTCACTCAATCCGCGCCCAACACGCCTCCTCCCCCTCACGGTCGCTGCATGGGGCGGCGCCATCCTGCTCTCATTTGCAAGCCTCATTGCAAGCCACAGCGCCGCGGCGGCGGAGGAACGCGGAGCGGCGGTCTACCGGGAAACCTGCGCGGAATGTCACGGCAAGCACGGAGAAGGTGTTCGCGGCAAGTACGACGACCCCCTGGCCGGCAACCGCAGTGTTGCGTCGCTAACCCGGCTCATCTCCAAAACCATGCCCGAAGGAAAGGAAGGCACCTGCGTGGGTCCGGATGCGGAGGCGGTGGCCGCCTACATCCATGGCGCCTTCTATTCGCCCGAGGCTCGGGCCAGGCTGCATCCGGTTGATGAAAGCCTGTCGCGCCTGACTGTCTCGCAGTACCAAAACTCGGTTGCGGACCTCTTGGGTCGCTTCCGCCCGGGCTTCGACCGCCCGCCCGGAACCGAGCGCGGGCTACGCGGCGTTTACTCGGGTTTCGCCGTGCTGACTCCGGAAGAGGAGGCGGCCGCAAAGGAGGCGCTTAAGAAAAAGGAAAAAAAGGACCGCAAACAGGAAAAGTTCGACCGGGTTGACCCCCGGATCAGCTTCCATTTCGGGGCGGAGAGCCCACTGCCGGGCAAAATGATCGCTTCGGAGTTCAACGTCCGCTGGAACGGCTCGCTCATCGCCCCGGAGACAGGGACCTACGAGTTTGTTGTCAAGTCGGAGAACGGGATCCGGCTGTGGGTGAACGACGTCGAGGAGCGGCCCTTCATCGATTCCTGGGTGACCCAGTCCCCGGAGGTGCGCGAGGAGAAGAAGAGCATCTTCCTGCTCGGGGGACGGACCTACCGCTTTTCGATGGCCTTGCTCAAATACAAGGACAAGAGCGCCTCGGTTGAAGTCTGGTGGAAACCGCCCCACGGGATCCTCGAACTGCTGCCGGAATCGGCACTGATGCCCCAGGAAGTCCGGCAAAGCATGATCGTCAACACGGTCCTGCCCGCCGATGACCGGAGCGACGGGTATGAGCGGGGCACCACCATCTCCAGGGAATGGGACCAGGCCACGACGGCAGGCGCGCTGGAGGTCATTGAGCACCTTGACATCCATCTGGACAACCTCGCCGGGACCAAGCCCGGTGCGCCGGATCGCGTCGAAAAGTTCAAGGAATTCAGCCTGAAATTTATCGAAGCCGCCTTCCGTCGCCCCCTCACCGCCGGACAGAAAGAAACCCTCATCGAACAGGTTTTTCAAAAGGCCCCTACCCCGGCTCTGGCGGTCAAGCGTGTCGCCCTCTTTGCCCTGAAATCCCCGCGGTTTCTGTATCCCGCGCTTTCCACCGAAGCAGCCCCCGACGACTTCACGGTTGCGGCGCGTCTCGCGGAGGTGCTCTGGGATTCCATTCCGGACGCCGCCCTCTGGAAGGCGGCGCAGGAAGGCAAGTTGCGCGAACGGGACCAGATCGAAAAAGCCGCCCAGCGGATGCTTGCCGATCCGCGCGCCAAGGCGAAGCTTGCCGGCTTTTTCCAACAGTGGCTGGACTTGGAACGCGCGGATCACGCCGTCAAAGACACCGCGCTCTATCCGGAATTCACCGAATCAGTGCGTGCCGACCTCAGAAAATCGCTCCACCTGTTTTTGGAAGAGGTCGTCTGGAGCGACCATTCGGACTACCGGCAACTGCTGCAAGCGCCACATCTATGGCTCAACCGGACCTTGGGAGCACTTTACGGACAACCGGTTTCCGGTGTGGGCTTTGAGAAGGTGCTGCCTCGGAACGGGGAGCGTTCTGGCGTATTGACCCATCCCTACGTACTTTCCGCGCTGGCCTACCACAAGACGACCTCACCCATCCACCGCGGGGTGTTTCTGGGCCGCAGCATTGTCGGCGTCCAACTCAAAAACCCCACGGCAGCCGTGGCCTTCGAAGACGCGAAATTCGATCCCAGCCTGACGATGCGGGAGAAGGTCACCTCGCTGACCCAGAACAAGTCGTGCGCCGGTTGCCACGGAGTGATCAACCCGCTCGGGTTTGCCTTGGAAAACTTCGACACCCTCGGCCGCTGGCGCGAGCGGGAAAACCAAAAGCCCATCGATCCGGTTGTCTCATTTGAAACCGAGGAGGGTGCCACGGAAACCCTCAAGGCCGCAGCCGATGTCGCCCGTTTGGCAGTCGCCAGTCCGAGGGCCCATGCGGCTTTTGTCCGGCAGCTCTTTCTGCACTGCGTCAAACAACCGCCGGCCGCTTTCGGACCGGACACAGAGGCTTCCCTCACCCGCCAGTTTGAGGCGGGCAACTTCAATATCCGCAACCTGCTCGCCCAGACCGCCCTGACCAAGGCCCTGAAGGATCTCGCGCCGGCAACAGTCAAGGTGGCGGGAGCGACTCCGTGAACCGGTGTCCGCGCCGACGGAGCGCCCCATTCCTTTGCTCGACAACGCCCCCCTAAGCAGTTCCCCTGTTTTTATGAACCCGTTAAACCGACGCGAGTTTCTGCGTAACCTCGGAGTTTCCGCCGCCACCCTGCCCTTCCTCAACGGCCTGCCCAGCCTCCGGGCGGCGACGGAAAAGGAGGCAAGCGCCTCGAGGCGGCAACGTCTGGTCATCATGTTTTCCCCGAACGGCACCCTGCCTGCGGAGTTCTGGCCCGAAGAGGAAGGCGACCAGTTTCAGTTCAAATCCATTCTGGCGCCGCTCGAACCGTTCAAGCGGCAAACCCTCGTACTCAAGGGGGTGTTCAACAAGATCACCGGCGACGGCGACCACCACATGCGCGGGATGAGCTGCCTGCTCACCGGCAGCCGGTTGCTTCCGGGCAACATCATGGGCGGTGGCGGCGCCCCCTCGGGTTGGGCGGGCAGCATTTCGATTGATCAGGAGATCAAAAACCACCTCCAGTCGCTTCCAGAAACCAAGACGCGTTTCGGCTCCCTCGAGTTTGGGGTGGCCGTGCCGAACCGCGCCGATCCCTGGACGCGGATGAGTTACCTCGGCCCCAACCAACCGGTTGCACCCGTGGATGACCCCTACCGGATGTTCTCCAAGCTGTACGGCCAGATGAAGGAGAAGGAGACCCTCACGAGCATCCTCGACGACGTGAAGGACGATCTGGCCCGCATGTCGAAAAAGCTGAGCTCCCGAGACAAGCAACTCTTGGAGGAGCACCTGAGCTTGGTCCGCAATCTGGAGACCGAGCTGAAAAGGCCGGCGGACACCGCCCTTGCGCACCCCATGCCCCCCCTCGATCCCGGCGTGGAACTCACCAACGACAACACGCCCCAGATGAGTCGGATGCAGATCAATCTGCTCGTCAATGCGCTGGCCAACGACATGTCCCGGGTCGCCACCCTGCAGTACATGCGCAGCGTCGGGCAGGCGCAGATGCGGTGGCTCGGCGTGGAGGAGGGCCACCACTCGCTGTCCCACGACCCCGACGA
The DNA here is from genome assembly GCA_044376515.1 of Chthoniobacteraceae bacterium. GTDB lineage: Bacteria > Verrucomicrobiota > Verrucomicrobiia > Chthoniobacterales > Chthoniobacteraceae > Chth-196. Next base: position 3,976 of record JBILKV010000285.1, read on the forward strand.
CAACAAGGAGTCGTACGCGAAGCTGTTGAAGATCAATTCGTGGTTCAGCGGCGAGTTCGCCTATCTGGTCAAGCGCCTCGCCGAAACCCCCGAACCGGGGGCGGACGGTTCCATGCTGGACCACACCTTGGTTGTGTGGACCAACGAGCTCGGAAAAGGCAACACCCACACCCTCGACAACATCCCCATGGTCATCGTCGGCGGGGCACCGGGCTTCCGGATGGGCCGCTCCCTCAAACTGGACAAAGTCGCCCACAACCGGCTGTGGCTGTCCGTCGCGCACGCCATGGGACACACCCAGCTCGAAAGCTTCGGTCAAGCAGACCTCTGTGCCGAGGGACCGCTCGCGCTCGCCTAGGCTGAGCCGAAACAGCCGCGCCATGGCCAATGGTTTTTCGCGGCTCGCCGGAGAGGCTTGATCATGCCGATACACCTGCCATCCGAGATCGGTTGCTCCCTTTCGCCCGTGGAACATTCCTCAGTTACAAAGAAAGCGGCAGCAGGATCCGCCCCACGCGTTTCCGCCCCCGCTCGCCCCTGCTCCTTACTCGTTTGGACGGTTGCCGTGTTCAGCGCGCTGGCCTTCCGCGCCGGTCTGCATGCGGCGCCCGACCAGACTCCGGCGCAACCCACCCCGCCCTCCGGACAGTCCATCATCCAATTCAAAAACGTTCCGG
>JBILKV010000286.1:0-4592 GCA_044376515.1 Chthoniobacteraceae bacterium
TGCCTCGACTGAGCCTTCAAACACCTGCACATCAGTCACCAGTGCCGGGCCGGTCTTGACCGCGAACTCCGTGCCAAGGTCCACGACCCGCACCGAAGGCGCGTCCATTTGAAAACCCACTGCATTTCGGGGGACCCGGACCACCACCTGCCCACTGTGCAGCAGCGTCCGCATGGGTGAGATCAACTCCAAATCGCCCGGCCCTTCATGGAGCAACGTGACCCCGTTTGAGAGCCGGATCTCGAGCACGCCGCTTTTGAGCGCGACACGCCCCGGCTTCAGCGGTTGTCCCGGGGTGAAAGGACCGTTGCCTTCGGCTGCGTTGATGTGCGAAGCCTGCGTGACGGTCCCGATGGCGTGGGGCCGCGGTGGAAACCATCCACTCAGAAATGCCGTCAGCAGAAGTGCCGCCGCCGCTGCAAACGCCCACGCAAATGCCCGAAACGGGTGCCGCGGAGACGGCGGCGCAGTGGACGGCGCGGGGGCCGCGACGCGTTCCCTCGCAATCTCACGGAGATCCGCGTCGATACCGACTTCAATGACGAACTTGCGGCGTTCCGAGGGGTCGGAGGCAAGCCTCCGCTCGAGTTCCGCGAACTCTACGGGGGATGCCTCTCCGTTGAGGTGGCGCAGGATGAGTTCGTGCGTGTCCATTTCAGATGGCCTCACTGCGAAGCCGGGTTTGAACGCAGGCGTGCAATTTTTCCCGGAGCCGGGCGAGCAGTTTGTACAAAGCGTTGGCGGACCTGCCCGCCTGTTCTGCGAGCGTGGCCACACGGCCTTCTCCAAAGTACGGGGCGAGCAGCAATTGCTGATGCTCCGAGGAAAAGCTCTCCAAACACGAACGAAGGGCCCGCAAAGAACGCTCGCGCTCCTCCTCATCAAAGGCCTCCGCCTCTTCCGCGAGAAGCTCCAGGACATTGTGGCTAAACACGTGGCGGTCCCGCCGGAGACGGTCGATGGCGGAGAGCGCTTTGAATCGGACGACGGTTTTGGCCCAGGGCAGAAAGCCGGCTTCGTCGCGTACCTGATCAAACCTTTCCCACAGGGTGACGCTTGCCTCCTGCAACACGTCGTCAACGCTCTTCCAGTCAGGGAGCAGGGTCCGCGCATAAGCACGAAGGACCGGTTCGTGCTTCATGAGAAACCGGATGAAGTCGGACTGGGTAAAGGGGGGATCAGATGGTTCTGAGGGGGGCATTCACAGGGCTTATTCGCCAAATGCGCAAAACCTGCCGATTTTTTTGTGTGAAATTGAAATACGAATACCGCGGCGAGTTGGACCACAACTGCGCCGCGGCCCTATCATTTGCCCAAGGAGAGAGTTGCGTGCCAGAGTGGTTTTGTCGACTTGTCGAGTGCCGACGCGAACGCCGCGGGAAACGGCTTGGTCAGGTCTTGGAGTCGAGTTGCGGCAGGCCTGTCAAGGTTCGGTTTTGCAAATGAGAAGACTGCGCTCTAATTTGCATCGGTCGGCTCGCGTGGAGTGCCCGCCGGCTTCTGCAGCGGCAGGGCAACACCCTTCCTGCGCGATTTCCGCGGCAGGCTTGCGCACCTCAGTCTCGCCCTGCGCAGCGGCGCGACCTTTGAGTCCCAGAAAACAAGGTGCCGCGGCAGGGGTGGTCTTTACATGGGTGATTCCCCCACGCGCGGCGGTTTTCCTGCACCAATCGGCTTTCATGGATGCTGCCGCACCACCGCCAACAGGACGTTGCCTGACGCCCGTGAACGGCACGACTCGGCGTCCTCCATGGTGCTGCCTTCTCCTGCGCGTCACGCTCCTGTAGGCTCATGTTTGCTTCGGTCTCCCCTTGGAGGCGTAGAGAGCCTAAATATTTGGTCGACAAAGAAAAACACCCCTACTGGACATGAAATTGTGCGTTCCGCTCCTGATCTGCCTGACCGTCGCTGGCTACGCGGTGGAAACCCCTCCGGCAAAACCTGTGCCCCGGATTTCGCCGGGCAAAGTCATCATTCCTCTCGAAAAAATGAGGCGTATCTGGGGCGAATTGATCAGCCTCGACCTCAACACGCGGACGGGAACGTTTCGGAACGAAAGCAACGACGAAGTCATGCGCTTCACGGTCATGCCCTATGCTGAACTGCTGCATCACGCCACTCTCGGCGACCTGCAGGACTTTAAAGTCGGGGAACGCGCGATCTTCCGCCTGCACGTGGACGAAAAAGAGCAGTGGGTCTGGCTGACCTACATCCAGGACGAGATGAACATGATGAACGGGCACAAGGAGTACTTCCACGTGGACGCCATTGACGCCGCCAGCGGCACACTCACCTGCAAATGGGCCAACGCCGATTTGAGCTTCATCCGCGAACCGGCTGTCACGCTTGAGACAGACAAGGACACCCGTTACTGGAAACACGGTCTGCCGGCAAAATTCAGCGACATCCAACCCGGAGACAAGCTGCGCACAAAAACGCATGGCACCGGCACCGGAAAACACCGGGTGCCGTGGGAGGTTTTCCTGGACGAGGAGAGTCTCGCGCGGTTTCAAACCGAACAAAAAACCGTGCACGAGGCACGGATGAAGGAGCAGGGCGCACCGGGTTATGTTGATGAGGTCCACGGAACGGGTCTGAAAATGACCATCTTCAACGAGGCGGACACCTACATCCAACCGCTCAAGCCGGGAATGACGGTCCGCGTTGCTGCTGCAGGTGTTGACCGGAAACCCGTGACACCGCCTGTCGAGGCCGTCGTTGTTGAAGCCGGCAGGCGAAAGGGAGAGCGCCAGACGTATGTGGTGTTGGAGCTTCGTGCGGCCGGTGCGTCCCTCGAGCCCACCAAGCTGGCGCGCCTTTGGCTGCCTGCCCCGTGATCTGCTCCGCTCCAGGCGCGTTTTTTCGCGGCGAGTCGGCCCCAATCAAGTTAACAGGATGCCCCTTTGTCGCTGTTGCGCAGCCGCTCGCGCGGTGTCGTCGCGGGACGTGCCAAACGAATTGATTCTTCAAGCCGCCCTGCTCCACCGAGTCTGGGTCAGGTTTCCCGGTGGCTGCCAGAGAGCAGAGAGAGCCGAAAAGATTCTGTTCCCGGCCCGAGGGGGAGGCGAGGGGATCAGTTGGCGAACCCTCACATTCCTCCCGACCCTGATTCGCCACATCCCTGCGTTTCCCGCCACTCCGTGACGAAACTGCGTCGGTCGGAGCGGATGGAGTCGTGAAAATTCCACCCAAATGATGAAACACCTTTTGCTCGCTCTCTTCCTTTGCCTGACCACCACGGCACCCGCCGCGAACATTGTCATCATGGTTGTTGACGATCCGAACAACTACGAGGCGCCGCGAACCATGCGCGACTTTGCCGCGAGGCAACTCAGGCCGCTCGGGCATCAGGTGACCATTATCGAAGGCGACAAGCCGCAACCGCACCACTTCGGCGGACTCGTCGAGGCGTTAACGGGAGCCGACCTGCTGGTGCTTTTTTCTCGCCGCCGTTTTCCCCCAAACGATCAGATGGAGGCAATCCGTGCTCATCTGGAAGCGGGCAAGCCGCTGCTCGGCATGCGCACCGCGAACCACGCCTTTCTTCCGAAACCTAAGGAGGCCGTCGATCCCGGTTTGGTGCCCTGGCCCGAGTTCACCGACGAAGTCCTCGGCGCCCCAAACACGGGCTACGAAACCAAAGGCCTCCCCTACACGGTCACTGCGGCCAAGGGTGCCAACGGGCCTCTGCTCGATGGTGTCAACGTGGCAAACATCCTCGGCCATCAATCGCTCTACAAGGTGCTGCCGCTTGCGGCCGATGTCACCCCACTGCTGATCGGCAGCGTCAAAAGCGAAACCAGCCCGCCGATGCCCGTCGCCTGGACGCGGTTCCATGGTGGGAGGAGGGCACGCATCTTTTACACCAGCCTTGGCGCACCGGAGGACATGGAAAGCCCGGATTTGCGTCGGTTGCTTGTCAACGCAGTGCAGTGGACTCTCGAAAAGTGACCCGTGCCTTGGTGCCGCTTGGCCGCAGTCTCCCACCCTAAACTCTCGACATATCACTCCAGGCGAAAGTGATCCCAAAAAGCAGCGCGGCTTGGTGTGCGAGGCCGAAAAGTGCCGGTCCTCAGCACGGCCGAAAACACACGGCGGATGCCTTGCTCACGATGGGACTCGCGGGTGGATGAATGCAGATCGGACTTCCAACCCAACGACGAAGCAAACCGCCGTACAGTTTCCGAAAGCTCGTCAGGGAAAACCGCACGTCCGGTTCGATGAAGGGAGTCGTGTGTCCTGTTTTGCTGGGCAGCGTTTCGTTGCGCTAAGGAGGCTTTTTTTACCAGTTCCCGCGGGGACACGGTCCGAGTCGCCACTCACGAGACATACGGCCAACAACAGTCACGCGTATGCAAGATTTGAGGGCAGCGCCGCCACGGATCCCGTGGTGTCATACCACGTATCTGAGTTCTCTGGATTATGAGCGATGGGAACCCCGTGAATGAATCGTTCCGCCTTGTTCAGAAAAGCGGCGCGGATTTTCGCCAAATCTGACGCCCCGCAAGGGGGACTTCTCTCTCAGCCCATGGCAACGCCATGGGAAAACCGTCCCGAAAAAAGAATACGCCCTGAAAGGGCACCCTCACCTG
>JBILKV010000112.1:0-13715 GCA_044376515.1 Chthoniobacteraceae bacterium
TCCAAGCGCGAAGTCCGCGACCTCGTCGAATATCTCTCCTCCCTTAAATAGCCTCCCGCTCCGCTTTGCCCGTCCCACTTCCCACTCCGGAAAAAGGCCGCAAGGCAGGGGGGGCGCTCCGCGGTCGACAGAGGGGCTGAGTCGCGAAAACAGCTCTTCATCCAAACCGCTGAAGGAAGCAGGCGGCCACTCATGGGACGTCAAAGCCGACCGCAATCGGGACCGATTGCGGGGTGGTTCGAAGCTTCCCCAACCCCTCCTCCATCCGTGTCGCGGCTCATTCAGCACCCCACGCGCTGCGCAATCCGCTCGCTCAAGGGTACGCAGAAGTGCAGTCCGGGGATCGTTCACGGCCCACCGGGTCTACACGGAGTGCGGCAGTCCCGCCCGGGGGGAGACGCCAGCGAAATTCGGTTTCCTCGAACACCGCGCCACAGCATGCTCGACACGCTCCGGTCCGGGGCCCCCCCACGATGCCGCTTCGCTCCGCCACCCGAATTTTGATTCCGGTTTTGCTCCCTTTGCTCGGGAACTCCTGCGTGCACTTCCGCGAACAACCGCTCTCCGCCGAAAAAGGCCGCGCAGACTTTGCCAGCCGTACCATGGAAGATGGCGGCCTACAGGCTTTTCTGGCTCAATACGGAGCATCGTCGGGAAATTGGGACGTCAACCGGCTTGCCCTCGTAGCGGTCTACTTTCATCCCGACATGGCCCTCGCCCGGGCCGAATACGACGAAACTACCGCCGGGTTGCAAACGGCTAGGATGCGCCCGAATCCCGTCCTGACGTTTTCGCCACAGTACGCGAGTTACCGCGCACCGGTGTTCACCCCTTGGTTCATCGGCGGCAATGCGGCCTTTCCGATTGAGACCGCGGGAAAACGCTCCAAGAGAATCGCCCATTCCCTCGCCCTGGCCGAGGCAGCGCGGTGGCGTGTCTCCGCGCGTGCATGGGCGGCGCGCTCACGCGTGCGGGTCGGATTACTCGAGGTGTTTTCCGCCCGAGAAAACGCACGGCTGCTGGAGGCCGAACAAGCACTGCATGAGGACGCCATCCGGAAACTCGCCGCACAGATGGAGGCGGGCGACGTCTCTCCTTTTGAACTCACGCAGGCTCGCCTGATGCTCAACCGCACCCGGTTGGCGCTGCAGGACAACCGGCGAAACGCCGCCACCGCCCAAACCCGGCTGGCGGCCGCCCTCGGCCTGCCTTTCGCAGCGCTTGGGTCTGTGCGTCTGGATTTTTCCTCTTTCCATCGCTTGCCGCTCCCGACATCGGCGCTCCGAAACGCACTCATGGGACGCGCCGATTTGATGGGCTTGCTGGCCGAATACGCGGCGACCGAGGCGGCTCTCAAACTCGAGCTTTCGAGACAATACCCGGACATCAATCCGACACCGGGCTACGACTACAACTCGGGACAAAACCGCTGGCAGATCGGGGTCAATTTCATCCTGCCGCTCAATCAAAACCGCGGTCCCATTGCAGAGGCGGTGGCTCGCCGCCAAACCGCGGAAAAAAGGTTTCTCGCTCGGCAGGCCGCCATCCAGGGCGAACTGGATTCCGCACGGGCCGCCTACGATACCTCCCGTGAAAAGGCCGCGACGGCAGCCCTGCTCGCAGGGGAAGCGGAGCACGCGGCGGACACTTCCCAAAAAATGGTGGAAGCCGGCAACATCTCAGCACTCGAACTCACCCGCAGACGCATCGAGGCGAGCGCCGCAAAACTCGCCCTCCTGACCGCGCAGATTGAAGCACAAACCGCGGCAGGCCTTTTGGAGGATGCCGCGCAATCTCCCTTTCGATGAGCCCTTGCCATTCCCGCCCTTTTGCCCGCATCAGGCCTAGTCAAGTGCCGCACTGACAGCACCACGCCCTACCCCATGAGCCGGACCCACGCTTTCTTTTTACTGCTTGCCTGTGGTTGGTACGTCCCGGCTTCCCCGACGCTTCGGGCCGCCGAGCGAACCGCCGCCCCACCGGCCACCCTTACAAAAGAAACCGACCTGACGCTGCTCATCCTCAAGCCCGAGGCGGAACGCGCCCTCAGACTGAAAACGGCGCCTGTCGAACGGCGCAAAGTCCCGGATGCCCGGCTGTTTTCGGGCGAGGTCGTCACTCCGCTGGCGGCAGAAGGGGCGACGGTGGCCCCCGTGTTGGGCGGCACTTTGGAGGAGGTGTTGCGTTTGGCGGATCTCCAGGCGACCGCCGACGGACGCGTAGCGCAGGCACAGGTCCAGATCGACGGGGCCCGCATCGCCATGGAACGGGCCCAAAAAATGCTCGTGGCCGAGGCCGGGAGCGTTCGCAACGTGGACGAAACCAAGACGGCACTCGCGCTCGCCGAAAGCGCGCTTGCCACTGCGCGCGCGCAGCGCGAGCTGCTTGGCACACCCGTCGGCAGGGGGGGCGGCAATCGGACCTGGGTCCGCGTGGCCATCTACAGCGGCGAGGCACCTTTGCTCGACGCGCACGCACCAGCAGGAATTCGAACACTGCAAGCCCGAGCAACATCCCATGCCGCGAAACCGGTCTCGGGCCCCCCCACCGCAAACGGACTCACCAGCACCCTCGACTGGTACTACGAACTGCCGGGGGAAAACCCGCTCCGCCCCGGCCAACGGGTGGCCGTCGAAATCCCAACGCTTGCCAGCAACTGCGAGCGGCCTGTCATTCCGCACACCGCATTGCTTCAAGACATCCACGGGGGCGAGTGGGTGTATGTTCAAACCGCGGAGCACTCGTATGCAAGGCGGCGGGTTCAGGTCGCCCGCATCACCGGCGCGGACGCCGTGCTTGAAAACGGACCGGTAGAGGGAACCCGGGTCGTCACCGAGGGCGCGGCCGAGCTTTTCGGCACCGAGTTCGTCACCGGGAAGTAAACGAAGGCAACCCTACAGATGCTGCAATCGATTGTCTTGTGGGCGCTTCGAATGCGCGTGTTGGTGGTCGGGATCGCCATTGCCGTTTTTCTGGCAGGCCTTTCCGCGATGCGCACCGCCCCGCTCGACGTGTTTCCAGAGTTCGCACCGCCTCTGGTGGAAGTCCAGACCGAGGCTCCAGGCCTCTCCACCGAGGAGGTTGACGGCCTGGTCTCGGTCCCCTTGGAAAACCTCTTCAACGGACTGCCCTTCCTCAAGACCATCCGCTCCAAATCCGTGCTGGGCCTTTCCTCAGTGGTGATGATTTTCCAAAAGGGCACCGACATTCTACGCGCACGCCAACTGGTACAGGAAAGGCTCCAACTGGCGCAACACCGCCTGCCCAACGTGGTAAAGCCGCCCGTGTTGATGGCCCCCTCCTCCTCCCTGAGCCGTGTGTTAAAAGTGGGGCTCCGCTCAGAGACCCTCTCGCAGTTGCAACTGAGCGAACAGGCAGTGTGGACGATCCGGCCGCGTCTCATGGCCGTGCCGGGCGTCGCCAATGTCGCGGTGTGGGGCCAGCGAGACCGGCAGTTTCAGGTGCTCGCAGATCCACAGCGTCTCCGGGCCGCAATGGTCACCCTCGACGCGCTCACTCGCGCCGTAACCGACGCGGCAACGCTTGAGGCCGGCGGCTTCATCGACACCCCAAACCTCCGGCTCAGCGTCAACCAGCGCACCCTGATTGCCTCCGCGGAGGATCTTGCGAGGACCGTGGTGGAATTCCGGCAGGGAACGCCCATCCGGCTCGCAGACGTCGCCGATGTCCGCGAGGACAGCCCCGCACCGATCGGTGACGCTGTCATCAATGACGGCGACGGACTCCTGCTCATCGTGGAAAAACAACCGTGGGGAAACACGCTTGAAGTGACCCGCGGAGTCGAAAAGGCGCTGCAGGACATGACCCCTGCCCTCCCGGAAATCCACATCGACAGCACCATCTTTCGTCCGGCGACCTTCATCGAGCTTTCGCTGGATCACCTGAAGGAATCGCTGTGGCTGGGCTGCCTCTTGGTGATGGTCGTGCTCGCCCTGTTTTTAGGAGATTGGCGGACAACACTTATCAGCCTGACCGCCATTCCCCTGTCGCTTGCCGCGGCCGTTCTCCTGCTGCGCTGGCGCGGCGAGACCATCAACACGATGATTCTGGCCGGACTGATCATCGCCCTTGGCGAGGTGGTTGACGACGCGATCATTGATGTCGAAAACATCCTGCGCAGACTCCGTCAAAACGCGCTCGACCCTGCGCCCAAATCCAGGTTCCGCGTGGTGCTGGAAGCCTCGTTGGAAGTTCGCAGCGCGGTGGTCTACGCCAGCCTCATCATCGTGCTGGTTTTTGTTCCGGTGTTTTTTCTGCCCGGCCTTGCGGGCACTTTCTTTCAACCGCTCGCCCTCGCCTACATTCTGGCCATCGTGGCCTCCCTCGCGGTGGCCTTGACCCTCACCCCGGCGTTGAGCCTCATGCTGCTGCGCGTCCCCCCCGCCTCCGCGCACAAGGAAGCCTTCCTCGCGCGCGCGCTGAAGCGACTCTACCGGGCATCCCTTCCGGCTTTCATCTCCCGGCCTTGGATGGCTCTGTTTGCGCTTTTGACCGCATTCAGCGCGAGCGCCTGGATCTGGCGCACCCAACTGCGCGAGGAATTTTTGCCCCACTTTAAGGAGCGTGATTTTCTCATGCACTGGATCGAGAAGCCAAACACGAGCATCGAAGCCAGCAAGCGCGCCACCAAGGCTTTGGCGCAGGACCTCCTGCAAATCCCCGGGGTCCGCAACCAGGGCGCGCACATCGGCCGGGCGGAGGTCGCAGACGAGGTCGTGGGGCCGGATTTCACCGAACTGTGGATCAGTCTGGATCCGTCCGCGCACTACGAGGAAACACTCGCAAAAGTGCAATCCTCAGTGGACGGCTTCCCGGGGTTGACGCGGGACCTGCTCACCTTCCTGCGGGAGCGAATCAAGGAGGTGCTCACCGGAGCGAGCGCCAGCGTTGTGGTGAGAATTTTCGGGCCCGATCTCGAGCAACTCCGCATCCACGCAGGCGCAGTCGGCGAGGCGCTCAAACACATCCCCGGCGTGAGCGCTCTCAAGGTCGAACCTCAGGTGCTCGTTCCCCAGATCGACATCCGGTTACGGCCCGAGCGGGCCGCCCTGCACGGCTTGACTCCGGGCCGGATCCGCCAAGCGGTCGCCACCCTGGTCAACGGACGCAAGCTTGGGGAGGTCTATCGGGACCAGCGCGTTCACGACGTCGTGGTATGGAGCCCGCCGCTGGTGCGGGCGGACTTTGGCAGCCTGCGCGACCTGCTCCTTGAGACGCCCTCCGGCGGCCACGTCCTTCTGGCGGATGTAGCTGATCTGGAGATTGTCCCCGCCCCGAATGCAATCAAACGCGAAAGTGCCTCACGCCGTATCGACGTGACCTGCAACGTGGCCAAGGGCCACGCGCTGGGCGAGGTGGTCAGCGCAGTGGAAGACCGTCTCCGCACGCTGAATTTCGCAGCGGGCTACCATCCGGAAATTCTCGGCGAATGGGCCGAACGGCAGGCAGCACAACGCTCCTTGCTGTGGCTCTCGCTGGCAAGTGTCGCCGCCATTGTGCTGTTACTTTTGGCAGATTTCCAGTGTGTGCGCTCCGTCCTGCTGCTGACCCTCACCCTGCCCTTTGCGCTGATCGGCGGCATTCTTGCGGTGGCCTCCGGGGGGGGAGTATTGTCTCTTGGATCCCTCGTGGGCTTTGTCACGGTGCTGGGAATCGCCGCGCGCAACGGGATTCTGCTCCTGAGCCACTACAGGCACCTACAGCGGGACGAGAGCCACCCGTTCAATTCCGACCTGGTTCTCCGCGGCAGCGGGGAGCGGCTCCTGCCCATCCTCATGACTGCGGCGACGGCGGCGCTCGCCCTGGTTCCGATGATTCTCAAGGGCGAGGTGCCCGGTAATGAGATCGAACGCCCCATGGCCTTGGTCATCCTCGGCGGCCTCGCCACGAGCACGTGGCTAAACTTGTTCCTGCTACCCGCCCTCTTCCTGCGCTTCGGCCCTCGCCGTCTCCCACCCGCAGCAGACTCCGAGTCCCTCACCGCCGGGATCGAGCTCGATCCTCGGCGTTCTCTGGAGCACTAGCTTTGGGCCCCTCCTGCTTTGCTGCGCCCACCTTCCTCAGAGAGCCTGCGTTGGAATCCCTCCAGTCCATCGCAAAACCTACACGGGGGGGCTCCGCCCTTGGCAACCCCTGTCCCGAATTCCCCTCAATGCGGCAACCCGGCAAGATCGGCCGGAACCACGGGACTGTCCTTCACCACTTGCGCATCGAGGAGGGTGCTTAATTCCTTCAGCTTGTCCGGAACAACCAGTGCAAGGTTCCGCTTCTCGTACGGATCCTTGCCGAGGTCAAAAACCTCCGGGGCTCCCTTTTTGTGGCGAACGATTTTCCAGTCCCCATGAAGGAGTGCCTGCCCCTCGGGATGGGCGATGTAGATGGTCCGCGGCGCGGGCGACTCCACCTTGCCCGTGAGCACCTCCCAGCGGTCCAGTCCGTCCCATCCCGGGTCGCCTTGGGTTTTCGCGCCCACAAGGGCGGCAACCGTCGGAAGCCAGTCGCCGACATACATGGGGGCGTTGACTTTGCCGGGACGCAGCGTGCCGGGCCAGTTGGCAAATGCGCAGACCCGAATGCCGCCTTCGTACAGGGTTCTTTTTTGCCCGCGCAGCGGGTCGTTTTCACTGTTGAGTGGCGAGTGCGGCACCTTGCCGACGTACGCGTTTTCGAGACTCTCGATCCCGCCGTTGTCGGAGGTGAAAACAATCAGGGTCCGCTCCCGCTGACCGGTACGCTCGAGCGCGTGAACAAACTCACCAATCTTCGCGTCCAGCTGTGAAACCATCGCAGCCATGCGCAACCGCGACTCGTGCTTTGCCGGCTCTCCGTGAAACTGAACGCCGTTGTAAAGTTCCTTGTACCGCTCTGGTGCATCCACGGGCGTGTGCACCGCGTGGAACGGCACGTACATGAACCAAGGCTGGTCCCCGCCCTCGGTGATGCGTCTGATCGCTTCGGCAGCAATCAGTTCGGTAGCATTGCCCTCCTCGTCAAAAATCTTTCCATCGCGGTTCCACGTGTCCTCGTAAGGGTTGCCTTTCCGGTACTTGTGGGTCCACGGGTCGGCTGCGCCCGTAAGCGTGCCGTAACTGGTGTCGAAACCGTACCGGTTGGGAATCCACTCGGGCCGGGCGCCCAAATGCCATTTGCCCGCGATATGGGTGCGATAGCCGACCGATTTCAGGACGGAGGCCAGGGTGGGCGTGCCGAGGGGCATCGCGCGGAGATTGCTCGGCACCAAGGCATGGGGCCCGAACCTTCCCGGACACCGCCCGCTCATGAGCGCCGTGCGGGTTGGCGTACAAACCGGTTGCACGTAATGCCGGTCCAACTCGCGCCCCTCGCGCACGAGACGGTCCATGTTGGGTGTCTTGCCGAAACCGCCGTGCCAGCCGACATCCGACCAACCCAGGTCGTCGGCAACAATCAGAAGAATATTCGGCCGTTCGGCACCGAAAACCGGGGATACGAGGGCGCAAAGCGCCATCAGGAACATGCGTTTCATGGGGTGTCGCCAGCTTGATTCGCCCTCCATCGCCCGCAAGAAGGATCAGCCGGCGGTGGCGCCAAAGTTGATCCGCACCAGTTTCTTTCCTCTCCGGTTTGCTCAATCCGCAGAGGCGACGGACCTCTCCAAAGCCCGAAGGATAGCGGAACCGTCACCTCGTCCCGGCGCCAACCCGGTGGGATCACACAAGATCGAGACCGCTCCCCATGGGGGGAAGGCCCTCCAAAAAGATCCAGCCCGCCCGCCTCCGCACATGGCCCCCACCGGGCAGGTTGACCTTCGCGGGAAACCTCTCGACAAGCAAACGCAGGACCGTCTCGATCAGGTCAAACCCCGCCGGCGCCACCCCATGCACCGCCAACCAGCGGTTCACCCGCACACGCCTCAGCGCCAGAGGAAGCGCACTGAGCGCGCTCACTTTCAGGCGGCCCGGCAAGTCTTCCTCCGCATCGTCGAACGCCCGCAAACACTCTGCCTCCGCCCGCAAAAGCTCAGCCGTCCGCCAAAGCGCCAGCTTTACGGGCCGCTCCATCGCCCGCTCCATTGCCGGCAAAAGCTCGTGCCGGATCCTGTTTCGCGTCCACCGGGAGTCCGCATTCGTCGGGTCCTCTAAAAACACCAGTCCCCTCTCGCGAATCCATTCGTCCAGTTCCGTGCGCCACACCCCGACCATCGGACGGAGCACTCGCAGGGCCCCCACCCCAGCCTCACGCTCACTCACCGACGCCATGCTTCCCAGCCCCCGGGAACCGGCCCCGCGCAGCAACCGGAAGAGAAAGGTTTCCACCTGGTCATCCGCGTGATGGCCCAACACCACATTCTGAACTCCGCGCCGGAGGGCTTCCCTCGCAAAAAACGCGTAGCGCGCCTCCCTCCCCGCCTCCTCCAACCCACTTCCGCTTTGCCCCTTGGCCCCGCCCACCTCCCTGCGCTCCACCACCACCTCCAAGCCGCGCTCCCGGCCGAAATTGCGGCACCACTCGCCATCAGAACCGCTCTCGGGCCGCAACGCGTGATCCAGATGCAGCAGCGTCAGCCGACCAAATCCTTCCTCCTGAAGCAGCCCCACCAACGCCACAGAATCACGCCCCCCGGAGAATCCCACCAACAAGTCGTCCCCGGGACGCACCCCGGCCGAAAGCATCGCGCCCCTCACGCGCTGGCACAGGCGGCTCTTCACGGCGCAGAACCCGCGTCACCCGATCCGATCCGCCCCGAAATAGGCATGCAACGGTTCGGGCAACCGGACAGTCCCGTCAGCCTGCTGGTACACCTCCAGAAGGGCGACCATCAACCGTGGCAGGGCCGTTCCCGAACCGTTCAGGGTGTGGCAAAAGCGGTTCTTTCCCTCGCGATCCTTGAAGCGCAGGTTCATCCGTCGCGCCTGAAAATCCCCAAAATTCGAACAACTCGAAACCTCCAAATACGCCTGCTGCCCGGGCGCCCACACCTCAATGTCATAAGTGCGCGCGGCGCCAAAACCGATGTCGCCGGTGCAGAGCTCAATGGTCCGGTAATGGAGGCCGAGCAGTTGAAGCACCCTTTCGGCGTCGTGGGTCAGCCGTTCCAGTGCGTCAGCCGACTCCTCAGGAGTCGTGATCTTCACCAATTCCACCTTGTCAAACTGGTGCATCCGGATCAGTCCCCTCGTTCCCAATCCCGCCGAGCCCGCCTCCCTCCGAAAACAAGGCGAATAAGCGGTGTACTTCAGCGGCAACTGCTCCCCCTGGAGAATCTCTTCACGGTGCAAGTTCGTCACCGGAACCTCGGCAGTGGGCGCCAGGTACAGCTCGTCCCTTTCACAGCGGTAGAGCTGCTCCTCAAACTTGGGCAGTTGCGAGGTTCCCACCAGCGCATCCGCGCGAACCACAAACGGCGTGCTGACCTCCTTGTAGCCGTGCTCACGGGAATGCAGGTCCAGCAGAAAACTGACGAGGGCCCGCTCCAACCGCGCCCCGGCCCCTGTGAAACACACAAACGCGCTCCCACTGATCTTCGATGCACGTTCAAAATCAAACATCCCCAACTTCTCGCCAATCTCCACATGGCTCCTCGGAATAAAATCATAGGAAAGCCGCTCCCCCCACACACGCACCTCCGGATTGGCCGCGGCATCCTCCCCCGGGGGACACCCCTCGTGCGGCAAATTGGGCAACTGGAGAAGCAAATCCCGTTGCCGCCCATCCAGCAAGGCCGTTTCCTCATTCAGCCGCGCCGCCGCGTCTCCAAGCGCGCGCACCTCACCCTCAATGCTCGAGGTGTCCTCCCCCTTGGCCTTGCGCATGCCAATTTCCTTGCTCATCCGCTTCCGGTCCGCCTGCAACTGCTGAAGCCGCGTCTCGGCAGCACGACGCGCCCGGTCGCACTCCAAAATCTCATTCACCCGCAGATGCGAGTCCCCGCCGCGGGAGGCTAGGCGTGCGGTGATCTGCTCGGGCTGTTCACGAATGAGGCGGATGTCTAACATAAAAGGTTCAGACTCCTCCCAGAACAATCGCCGGGGAGCAAGATCGAGTTGCGATCCCTCCCGTCAAAATCCCGCCGAACGCCCCTCCTCGCCGGCTGGTCCCCTCGGAGCACCCGAGAGCACAACCGCCCTCCGTCTCCCGGAAAACAAAGCTCTGTCGGAGTCTCGCGAAAGCGGAAGGTGTGGATCGCTTTTTCCACAGCGAGCTTCCGCGCCCTCCGCTGTCCGCTCCGCCGGAGCTCCGTCCCACCTCAGGTGCCACGGCGCTCGGGCTCATCCACGCGACCCAGACGCGTCAAAACAGAGGCCAGTTTTTCATACACTGCCTCGATCGCCTCCGAGTGCACATGCGTGCCTCCCAGAACCGGCATGAAATTGTGGTCGCCACTGCGTCGCGGCACGATGTGGAGGTGCACATGGTCGGCCACGCCGGCACCCGCGCACTCGCCCAGATTCAAACCGACATTGAATCCCTCCGCCCCCACGGCCTCGCGCAACAAAAGTTGTCCAAGGTCGGCCAACTCCCAAAGTTCCAACCGCTCCCCCTCGCATAGATCCCGCGTGGCGGCCACCTTCCGGTAGGGAACCGCCATCAGATGCCCCACCGCGTAGGGATAGCGGTTGAGCATCAAAAAACAATGCCGTCTCCGCAACAGCACCAGATGTGCGCGGTCCTCAGACGCACGTGCCGCCGCCAGCAAAAAATCAGGCTGCGCCACCGCTGAAAAATACTCGACCCGCCACGGGGCCCACAGCGCCTTCACAGCGCTTGAATCGTCTTCTTCCATAAATCCTGAGACCTATTCAATGCGGACGGCCTGCTCCTGCGCCCGCAAACACAACTCCGCCGCCATAAACGCATGCTCCTGACTCATCGCGTTTTCCGTCCGGTTCAGGCAGTCGAGAATCAACTGTCCGAAAAAGGGAAAGCCTACCTCCCCGTGGCAGCGCAGGTGATGCTCCCCCCGGTCATCCACCAAAAACAGATGGTCCCCCTCCAACTCCGCTCCCACATTCAGGTACTTCCTCAACTCAATGTACCCCGCGGTTCCGAGGATGAAGGTCCGCCCGTCGCCCCACGTCCGGAGTCCCTTGGGATTGAGCCAGTCCACCCGCACATAATTGGTCGCACCGTTGTCGCCCACGAGGCTTGCCTCCCCCCAGTCCTGAAACTCCCGGTGCTCCTTGTGATGGTAGTTGGCAACCGCAGCGCGCTCCACCCGGGCGGACGTTGCACCGGCAAAGGAGAGAAACTGTTCAAACTGGTGTGAACCAATGTCGCACAAAATCCCCCCGTTCCGCGCGGGATCCCAGAACCAGGCCGGCCTGGCCGTTGGGTTGGAACGGTGGGGTCCCAGTCCCATGACCTGCACCACCCGACCGATCGCCCCCTCGGCAATCAACTGCCCTGCACGCACACCGCATTCGGTGTGGATGCGTTCTGCGTAATAAACAGCGTACTTGCGGCCGGTCTCCCGCACCCGCAGGCGTGCCTCCTCGAGCTGGCCAAGCGTTGTAAAGGGCGCCTTGTCGGTAAAATAGTCCAAACCCGCACCCATCACCCGCAGCCCAAGCGGCCCCCGCTCACTCGGAACGGCCGCGGAGGCGACAAGCTTGAGATCCTTCTGCTCCAGCACCTCCTCGACCGAACGCATGACCTTCACCCCCGGAAAGGTCTGGCAGAACTTTTCCACCTTCTGCGGATCCGGATCGTACACACAGCGCAACTCCCCGCCCGCCTCTGTCAATCCACGGCATTGCCCGTAAATGTGGCCGTGATCGAGGGCGACCGCCGCAAACGGAAATTCCCCGGCCGAAACCACCGGGGATGGCTTTCCAACCGGCGCGTAGTTCATTCCATCAGACTTCTGCATAGGGACTAGAGCGTGCCCAAGCCCGCTGTCGGTGTCACGCCGCCTCCGGTTGATCCGTAAAATTTTCAAAATTTTTCCATCCCTGGCACCCGCCAAATCCGCAGCGATGGGTGAACTCCGGTCCACCTCTCTCCGCGGTCGGTGCCATTTCGAAGCCTGCAAACAGCCCACACCCCACCCCACCGATTTTCCTCCCCACCGATTTTCCAAACCCACCCCAGCACCTCGATTCCTCAAAAAACGCAGAGTCACCACCGCACCCGCCGTACAGGTCCAGCCTCCCTGCAAGTGCACAGTGTTGCGAATCAAAGCCGACAATCCCCACCAAAAACGCCCTTCCATGAAAACGCGAACCCAACCCTTCGAAGACCGTGCAGACGCCGCCCACTGCCTTGTGGAAATCCTTGCCGACCTCGCAAAAACGCCTTGGCCGGCGAGGGAGGCCGCCGGCATGGTCCGCCAGCCCACCGACACCATGATTCTCGGCCTGACCCGCGGCGGGGTACCGCTCGCCCAGATCCTTTCCCTCCAACTCAACCTGCCCTTTGATCTCCTGGTGGTCCGCAAACTCCCGGTGCCGGGGAATCCCGAACTGGCCATGGGCGCCATTGCGGAATACGGCGCCGAATTTCTCAATGAGGACGTCCTCCGCTGGGTGGTGGATGCGGAGGAGGCCCTCGCCGTCTCGTGCGCGCGGGAACAGGAGGAACTGCAACGCAGGGTGCGGCTCTATCGGGCCGGACGCAAAAAACAAACGATTGCCGCAAAACACGTGGTGCTCGTCGACGACGGTGCCGCCACCGGTGCCACCATGCGGGCGGCCATCGCCGCCACCCGCAACGCCGGCGCGGCCCGCGTGACGGTCGCCCTTCCAGTCGCCCCCAAGGAAACCTGCGGGGAACTCGCGGCGGAAGCCGACGAGGTCCGCTGTCTCTGGCAGCCAGACTGGTTCCAGTCGGTCGGGGCCTGCTACCGCCACTTTCCGCAGGTGAGCGACGCTCAGGTGTTGGAAGCCCTGGGCCCCCCACCCGCTCGCCCAGTTGCGATCCACGCGCCAAACCGCATCCCTCAGGTCCAACACGCCCTGCCGTTTTCACCCTAGCCCCAACGCACACCCCAAAACCGGCTTTCAATCCGTGTGTCGCGACAGACACTTTTGCAACGGCTTGCGTAAATGCAGATGCGCTGACGGCCCGTGCATGCTCAGACACCGAATGGATTCCAGCGCGTTCAGGTTGGAAGATGTGCCCCGGACGGCGCGCCTGACCTCGATGCTTTTCCCATGGCGTTGCCATGGGCTGGAGGAGAAGTGCACCTTGCGGGGCGGCAGATTTGGGAAAAATCCACGCCGGTTTTCTGAACAAGGCGGAACCGTTGATCCACGGGGCTCAGATCGCCAACCATCCGGAAAATGCAGACAAGGGGTATGAAAAGGCCGCCGTCCTTCGAGATCCGTCCCCAAGGCGGAGCTGTTTTTCGGAAACCCCGCCGGGTGGCTACGCGTCGATCCTGCTCAAAAAATCACAAAAGTGGCACGCTGCAAACGCCCAAACCAGTCCTCTTGAAGGTGCCGTCCTCTGCGACCGGCAACCCGCGGTTGCGGTCGGTTCGAACACCCGGGACGTGGTCACATCCCGGACCGGTTTAGACAAAATCCAAAGGCCGACGGGATCCCGGAACATGCCCCCCACTCTCCAACTCCTGTGAAAACCGAGAAAGTCCCGCTTCCTCCTCCGGTCCCATTCCAAAACGGATGTGATGGGTCAAATAACGGACCGCAAGCTCTCTGGGGAACTCGTCTTGTTCCGCAGCGATTTCTTTTGCACGGGCGACCCCGACGGCGGCT
>JBILKV010000287.1:0-4565 GCA_044376515.1 Chthoniobacteraceae bacterium
AAGCTGCGTTCCCGTGTAGGTGCATCCGCCCGTGAGCGAGCGGGCCTCGTGGTGCAAATGCTCCAGGGTGGGCAGGCTCACGGGATCCGGACCACGTGCCCTGTTGGGGTAAAAGGAATGGCTGCCTTCGTACACGCTCCATCCGTAGTTGGCTCCCTTCTCGACGAGGTACACCTGTTCCGCGCGGTCCTGTCCGTTTTGCCCAACCCAGAGCCGGTGCAGTTGCGGATCCCAACTAGAACGCCAAGGGTTGCGGAAGCCGTAGGCCCAGGTCTCCGGGCGAGCGCCGGGGCGCTGGACAAAGGGGTTGTCCGCGGGCACCGAGTAGGCTTTTCCGAGCTCGGGATGGTCCACGTCGATGCGGAGGACCTTGGACCGCAAATGATCGAGGCCCTGCCCCGAATGATCGGTATCCGAGTCGCCGGTTCCGTCGCCGGAGGTTACGTAGAAAAAACCATCCGATCCGAATGCGAGGGCCGTGCCGTTGTGACCATTCGAGGGCCACTGGATGATTTCCAGCGCGCTTGCTGGATCGATGCCAGCGCCCGTGGCAGGCACCGTGTAGCGGACCACGAGCGCCCGCTTCGCAGTGCTGGCAGCGGAGGCGGGGCCGTTGGTTCCCAGATACAGGTACCCGTTCTTCTCGTACTGCGGATGAAAAGCGATGCCGTAGATGAACTCGTCCACATCGAGCAGAGATTCGGTCCGGCGCGTGTTGAAGTCGTAGCGCATCAGGTGCGTGTTTTTCGCACCCTGCGGTTGGTGCACGTAAAGAAGACTCCCGGAGCCCGGCTCAAAGCGGAAGGTGATCAACCGTGGGATGGAATGACCGGGCAGGGCGGGCTTGACCCGGTAGGGTGGCGGTGGTTCTGGGGTTCCCCTGACCCGCGACGAGGCGACTCCCGCCGCCACAGCCCGAAGGGAGGGGGGGGGATTGATGGTAACCGGCGCCGCCGGGGCCGCCGCGGGCGCGCCGCTCGCAGCTCCAACGAAAGCGGGCAGAGCCGATGTGAGGACCGCCATGCACGCGCCAGATCTCGCGCGCCGTAAACTCAACGTGGCCTGAGGACGCTGCTTTTCGGTGACAGGGGGAAGCATGAGAAATTGCATCAGGGTTTGGGTTCGTTGCGGCCCGGATTGGGGGGGGGAGGCTGACTCCACTCCCAGGCGGAGGTGTAGGCGATGTTTTGCAGGTGAGGGGTTTCCACGGTGCGCCCGCGGTCCCTCCGCGAAACGAGCAGGGCATCCAGCAGTCCGGTGGTAAGCAGCGTGCGTTCGAGGGGCCAGGGGGACCGGAGCGTCCGGAAAAACGTGGAGGCCTCCTTGAGTTGGTGGGCGAAGTGGAAATAGGGTCGAATCTCCTGCTGGTAAAACGCGACGGCTTCCACCGCACCCGTGTCCTCCTCGCGCCATGCTGCCGCCCATTCCAGCGCGAGCCCGGGGAGCGTGAAGATGTTTGCGCGCAGTCCGTCGTTATACTGGACGTGAAAAAGCACGGGGTTTTTCCGCAGCAATTCCCCGATGTTTTTGTCCTTCGGCAGGGGGCGTTCGACCATTTGAGCCAGGACGCGCTCGAGCAGGGCGCGGTCAAAGAGCCCGCGTTCACCCGCTTCCCAAATCGCATCCCCACTCAGACACTGCACCGAGCGGACCCCGGTCTCGCCACCCCTGCGTCGCTCCACGAGCGACTGTACCGCTTCCAACGCATGGAATCCGTAAGAATCAAGGCGCCCATAGTTCAGTGCGACGATTTCTCTCACCGGCGCTTCTCGGCGCAGGTCCCTCGCCGGATACCGCCAGCACAGGGGAATCGAGGATCCAGCCAGAAGCGGAATGTTTTTCGCCTTGGCCGTGTCGTAGATCCACCGGGCATCTTCCCACGTGTCTGCGAGATGCTTGTCAAAAAAGACCGGCGCCACACGCCCGCTCCGCTCAAAGACATCCACGATTTCGCCGAAGAGCCGGCGTTTGGGCAGTTGGAACTGGCCGGTGTCCGACTCGGGATATCTGCCGTGTTCCGCCACCAGGAAGACGGCATCCACCGCGAGCGTACCGGTCCCCAGCGTCAGTGCCTCCCGCACGGTGTCCACCACCCGGAATCCCGCCGATCCGGGGGCGGCCGCCAGCGAACGGCTGATGTCGTTGGGCGGGAGTTGGTCGGTGAAAACGGACACCAAATCCAGCGGCGGCGTGTCCCCTTTTTGGTCGAGGGTGTCCGTGCGGACGAGTCGTCCAAAGAGCATCTCCGCATGCGAATTGTGATGGTACACCGTGGTGATTCCCGCCGTCCGCAGTCGGGGGACTTCCACGCCCCGCAGACGTGCAATTCCGTAGACCAAAAACTCCGGGGTTCTAAACTGGGCGCGTCCGTTTGACACTTCAAACGGGAGGCTTCGCGGCTCGTTTTCCTCGGGCGTGATGAACTCCACCCCGCCAAGGTTGAAGTTTGGTGGCAGGGCAAAATCGACGCCCACGCCGGCGCAGGCGACGGGTCGCTCGTCCGCTGCGCCCCTGCCCGGATTGGGTTTGCCGTCCCCGGCTGGGGGCAGTTCCATCCGGTTGTAGTTGACGAAGTGCAGGTCAATTTCCGCGCCCGCGGCGGGGCGGTTTGCCGAGATGCGTACCGTGGCGGGGGCTTCAAAACGGCTGGCCGCATCGAATCCGAGGAGCGGTCGGCCCGCATACAGGCTGCCCCGGGGGTTGCGCGTGAGGTCATCGGGCTCCACGGTGAAGAGGAGATGTGCGTCGAGCCAGTCCCGGCCCGTGTCCTTGAAAAGTGTGACGGGAGCAACGTCGCCTTTTTGAACGGCCTTGCGTGGAAAGAGCAGGCGTGCCTCGGCATGCGGGGAGTTGTTTCGGAAGAGGAAGTCGTACCTGCGCAGGAAGCCGTAGTAGTCAACGAAGACCTTGCGCGCCGCGGGATCCTGAAAATTGGCGTAAAGGCCCATCGGCGCCCCGCCGTTGGCGGCGAGTTCGGCGATGGCGACGCGGGTGCGCACCTGCTCGTACTTGCCGATGGTGAAGGGCTTGTCATCCGAGGCACCGCGGATGTAGCGCGCATGGAGGGTCGTTTCGCCGAGGCGCCCGCCGCGGAGGTCGGTCAGGTGCGCGGTGTTACCGGTGCTGTACCAAAAGTAGTCCTCGTCCCGGCCCCATGCATCCGCGGGAAGCATGCACCGCTCATCGAAGCTGATTTGCTCAAAGTCACCCAGGTGGGTCCACTGGGCGACTAGGAGATCCGGTTTCAGGGTGCGCCCGAAGCCCGAGAAGAGTGCGTCGAAAGCCGCCTTGTTGGAGAGCTGCGACCAACGCAGCATTTCAAGGCGCAGGGGGGTGGACTCACTTGGCGCGTGCCACGCGGGCAGTTCGTCGAAAACGTGTTCCTGCAGATTGCCGATCTGGAAAAGCGTCTTGAGCTGCCGGCCGTTGTATTTGCCAGCCAGATAGGTTTTGAACCCGGCCACACAGTGTTCGCACAGGCAGTTGTGCCGGTAAACCCGGTTGGCGATCAGTCCGTCCACCCCGCGTGCAACGGCGCGCCGAATCCATGCGCGCAGCACCGCCTGCCACTGAGGGTTGCGCAAACACGCCTGGTATTCCCGCAGCCCTGCCGGCCCATCTGTCTTGATCACCAGCGGCACTCCGCTGGCATCACGCTCGAGGAGCACGCTCGGGTCCTCCACCGGTTTCGGTCCCAACTCCGCCTCGTCCCAGTGGTTCCGGTAGAAATCAAAAAATCCCCGTGGGCCGTCCGGACCGTCCGGCAGTCCGTACAGAGAGCCCACGTTCAAGTGGCCCACCACCTTGATGCCGGATGCCTGAATGGCGCGCGTTTTCTCCTCGAACCACGCGCCGCATTCGCGGATTCCGCGCACCGGAAAGCGCGCAGGATATCCGTTGTAATGGGGGGTGTGGACCAGATTGAAAAAGTGCGCCCCGTAAAAACCAAACTGCACCAGTTCCGGCTGCACCTCCTGCAGAAACTCCAGATACCCCGGCTCCCCG
This sequence comes from Chthoniobacteraceae bacterium, assembly GCA_044376515.1. Taxonomy (GTDB): domain Bacteria; phylum Verrucomicrobiota; class Verrucomicrobiia; order Chthoniobacterales; family Chthoniobacteraceae; genus Chth-196. The sequence continues at coordinate 4,006 of JBILKV010000287.1, forward strand.
TAGCCGGCCAGATGCGCGATCATCCGCGTGAATTCAAAACGCTCTCCGTGCGGCGCGCAGAATGCGGCGCGGGCCGCGAACAGCATGCAGAGGAGAACCGGCAAAAGGTTTCTCATGGGGTGTTTTTGGAGGGGATGGGCACTGTCCGAAGGCCCTCCCGCCCGAACTTACCGCGCAGAAGCGGCGGCCAATCCGATCCACAAAACCTTCGGCTAACGCTGGTAGACTCCCCGTTTTCTCAGCAACGGTCAACAAGCGCTACGCCCTCAGGCATTGGCGTCTCAAGTCTTCCCGACTGTAAATCTGCGTGCATCTCAAAAATCTGCGAAACAAAAGGATCGCTAAGGCACCGCTTAAAATCCGCGAAAAAAAACAATGCGGAAAAAAGCGGTCTAAGAGATGGCGGATTTGACGCTACGCCTTACCAGTAGGATTGTTGCACCAGAACCAATGAACTTCTTTCGTTCCTCGCTTTTGTTTCTTTTGTTTTTAGCCGGCACCGGTCTTTCGGAGGTTACGCCTGAAAAAAAAGGACTGCCATTTCCCGGAGAAACGCTCGC
>JBILKV010000383.1:0-4562 GCA_044376515.1 Chthoniobacteraceae bacterium
GCTCACCAAGGCGGGTACCGCTACAGCCGTCGGCACCGGCACGTTCACCATCGGGAGCACCCTGAAACTGGCCGGGGACATCACGGCCACTTCCTCCAACGCGGGCACCATTGCCACGATCTCCTCGGGAGGCCCCTCCGTGTTGGATCTCAACGGGGCCACCCGCACCTTCAACGTGGCGGCCGTGACGGTGAACAACAACGCCTCGATCGCCCCCATCACGCCGACGCTCAGCGTGAGCACGATGATCACCGACACCGCCGGCACCGGTCCGGGCGGTATCATCAAGACCGGCAACGGTCTGCTGCAACTCAGCAGTGGCACGAGCAACTTTGTGGGCGGAGTCAACGTCCTTGCGGGTGGGTTGGTGATTGGTGGCAGCAGCACCGGCACCACCGCCGGCACCATTCTCACGGCTGGACCATTGGGAACAGGCCCCCTGACCATGGCCTCCAACACGACCCTCGTCACCGACGCCGCCCGGACGGTCGCCAATCCGTTTACGCTGGGTTCGAGCCTCAACTTCCGCGGCCTCAGTAACCTGACGCTCAACGGCGACACCACCCTGCCCTCCGGAGGGACCACGCTCAACGTCGAGGCGCCCCAAGCCACCCTCACTCTGGGCGGGCTCATCGGCGGGATGGATGAAACCGCCTCGCTCACCAAGGCGGGCTTGGGCACCCTCGCCCTGCTCAACAACAACAGCTTCGTCGGAGGGGTCACCCTGAATGCCGGCACCCTTCAGTTCACCGGTCTCGCGGGCTCCAGCGTCGCGCCGATTCCGAGCGGCAACGTCACCATCAACGGCGGACTGCTCCAACTGCTCAACAACGGTGCGTCCAGTTTCGGAGTGATCTCCTACGCCTCGGGGATTGTGGCGGGCGGAAGCGCTTCTGCGATCAGCCTGCAACTGGGCAGCCTGAGTGCGAACACCAACAACACCATCCAGATCCCGAGCCTGGCGATGAACGGCGACCAGATTTTGAACGTCACCAGCGCCAACAACTACAGTCTGCGCATCGACTCGTTGACCACCTCGAGCGGCACCGCAAGGATCAATCCCGCCGCAGGAACCACGGTCACCGTGTACGATTATTCCGGTGGCAGCGGGAACAAACCCCTCAACATCGGCTTGGGCACCCTCATCTTCCCGGATGTGGTGACGCTTGGCACGCTGACCACCCTTGGCAGTTCGAGCTCCTATGCTGTCGGCGGCACGGTGACGATGGACGGCAGCAAACCACCGCTCCTCGTGGTCAAGAATCGCGTTCTGGATGCGGCCACCGCTGCGGCTAACGGCTTCCAAGTGGGCGGTTTAAACGGCTATTTTACCTCGACCGCTACCGCGGCAGGTACCATTGCCGCCCTCTCCCAGCCGATCGGTGGGATTGGATACACCGCCCAGCGTGTCTCCCTGCCCTCCGATGCGGGCTTCCTCAACAGGCCGGCGAATTCTGCTGCCAACTTTACAAATTCCCAGGCCGCCTACACCGGCCTGCTCCAAATCAACACCGGTGGGAACTACACCTTCACCAGCGCGGCCGACGACCAGATGATCCTGTACATCGACGGAGTCTCGGTCCTCCAAATCGCTGCCAACTCCACTTCGGGCCCAGGTTTCACCGATTCCGTCCCGGGAGCCACGGTGTACCTCAGTCCCGGCCTACATTCCATCGCTTACAAAGCGGGAAATTTGGGGTCCACGGGCGGGCAGCGGTTGCTTTACTCGGGACCCGACACCGTTTCCGGCGGGACGCCTTTCGGTTACCGTGCGATTGCCGGCGGCAGCCTCTACAACGCTGCCGCGCCCACGGCCGCAAACAATTACAGCCTCGCGGCCAGAATCGGTGCCGACTTTGTACTCAACGCGGGTACGGTGGATACCATCGACACCCTCGGCTCCGTCTTCGGGGCGGTGGTCACCGGTTCGGGCAGTTTCGCCGCGGGCGGCACCCTGAATATCGTGAATGGCGCACTGAGTTCGCTCGCTGGTGGGTGGCTGGGCTTTGGAGGTTCCATCAGTGTGGGTGCGGGAATGACCTTCAACACGGGCCCGATGTCTGCTTCGCAGGCCGGCAGCACTCTGCAGTTGCTGGGTCAGATCAATCAGGAAGCCAGCAGCACCGGCGCCAGTGCCCTCTTTAAGACGGGCCCGGGAATGCTGGTGCTTGGAACCAGCAACACCGCGTCTTTTCTCGGCGATCTGACAGTGAATGGCGGGATGGTGCTGGTCGGCTCCGCCAATGCATTGCCTGCGGGAACCACCCGGATCCTGAGCAGTTCCACCTCCACGACCACCACACCGGTTACAACCGTGGGCTCCAATCTGGTGACGCTGGCCGGCACCGACGACGTCTCAAACCGTGGACTGACCCTAGGCATGCTGTTCACGGGAACCGGCGTACCTGCCTTTTCCTATATTACCTCGATTGTGGGCGGGACCGCCTTCCGCATTTCACAGAACGTGACCACGACCGCGGCGGGTGTGTACAATGCGGTGTCTGCGGGAGGCCTCGATTTAAATGGAACGCAGGGAGTGTTGGGCAATGTCCAGATCAATGGAAGCGGGCCGGGGTTGATCGCCGCCGGGTCGACAGCCGCCCTCTGGAACAGCAGCGCCTCCTCCGCCAGTTTTTCGGGCAGCCTTGTCGTTGGGACTGCTGGCGCGAACGTCGGCGGCTTCGGCGATATCGCCCTCAACGGCCCTCTGACGGTCGGCGCGGGGACCACCTTTACCAAGCTCACGCCCAACACGTTGACACTGGGGTTTAACAACGCGGCCAGCCTAACGGGGACCCTCGCAGTGACCGCCGGGGTGTTGCGAATCGGCGATGCCTACGCGCTGGGCGACCCCGTCGGGAGGACCACGGTGTCCGCCGGCGCGGTTTTGGATCTGAATGGATTCACCATTGCCGAACCGCTCACCATCAGCGGCACCGGCTTTGGTGGAAGCGGTGCCATTACCGGGACGGGAACCGTCAGTGCGCTGGGAGCCTTGATCAACACCTCCGCCTCCGCGGCGACGCTCTCGGGCGGTCTGACGCTTGGGGCTGCTGCGAGCGTGGGCAGTAGTTACATCAACGCCATGAGCGGCGTCACCGAAGGCGGCAGCCTGATCCTGAGCGGCACCATCAGTGGGGCAAACCTGCTGACCAAGGTGGGGTCCAATACGCTCGTGCTCACCGGCACCAACTCGCAGAGCGGGCTGACGGTCAACCAGGGGCTCGTCCTAGTCAATGGCTCCGGCCAGACTGGCTCCGGAGGCAACACCACCCTCAATGCGGGGACCGTCTCCGGTCTGTCCATGGGCAACATTCTGCGCCTCGTCAACACCGGCACCGCCTACGGTTCACGCATTGGAAGCACCCGTACCCTCACCCTGAATGCCTCGGGATTCGAGCTGGTGGGCAACGCCTCTGCTGCCGTCAACGAAGCCATCGGCACGGGGAATCTGGCCCTCAACAGCGGCTTCAATCTGGTCACCTTCACCACCCAGGGCGGGTCGTTGCTGTTTTCTGGAGCCTCGGTCACCCGCGCCAACCAAGCGACGGGTCTGGTGCGGGGCGTCACTACCACCGGCGGCACGTGGGCCGGGCTGACACTCACCACCCCAAGCACCTCGATTGGTGGAGTCGCTACAAACAACAACATCAATCGCGCGCTGGTCCCCTGGCTGCTGGTGGATGGCTCCTCCGCCGGTTCCGGCACCAGCTTCGCCGTCTCCGAAGCCGGCGCGTACCTTGGGGTCCGCCCCCTCAACTTCGCCACCGAGGTGCTTGCGGGTACTCTTCAGTCCGGTTCCCTCCTGCTGGCGACTAACGCTAACAACTGGATCACCGGCGGCACCCAAATCCTCGCACAGGCGGGTGTGAATTCCGGTACGGCGGCCGTGACGCCAGTGAACTCCCTCATCTTCGGGGGTTCCACCATGACGACGGGCGGGACCCTGACCATCGACGCCAACCGGGTGGTCAACCTAGACAGTGGCGGGGTGCTCGCCACCGCGAGTTCAACCATAGGAGGCGCCGGGATGCTCAACACCGTCGCAAACAACCGGGAGTTGATCTTCCAAACACCGGGTGCCGGGACGGTTTTGACGCTGAACGTTCCGCTGGGCGGCGTCTTCACGCCCACCACGGGCGGCCTGACCAAGGGCGGCAACGGCACCCTCGTGCTCAACGGGCCCTACAACTCCTTCACCGGCAACACGGTGCTTAACCTTGGGACCCTCCAGTTCGGCTCCGCCGCTCCCGCGCTCAATCCGATCTTCTACCGGTTCAGCACCCCGCCCGCGATCACCGCCACCTCGACTACGGCCACCCCATTCGATCTCAATGTCAATCCGGGTGCGACCCTCGACCTCAACGGCAAGTCCCTGTCCACGGGTGGCATCTACGTCACCGGAGCCAGCTCCACCCTTCCGGGGACGGGCGGCGTGATTACCAACGGCACTGCAACCGCGTCCGACCTGCTCATCAATTTCACCACCGCCCGCGATTTCACCGGCCAGATCACCGGCAATCTCAACCTGTACAAGGCCGGTAACACGCAGCTTACTCTGC
>JBILKV010000288.1:0-4551 GCA_044376515.1 Chthoniobacteraceae bacterium
GCCTCCGCCCAAAAAGCCGCCCCCGCGAAGGCCTCCGCCCAAAAAGCCGCCCCCGCGAAGGCCTCCGCCCAAAAAGCCGCCCCCGCGAAAGGTTTAGCATTGAAGGAAGAAGCGTCCGAAGCTTCTCGGAAAAAAGCAGAATCTGTGACGAAGAAAATTGTCTCTCAAGCTCCTAAAACCAAAAAGACCAACGAACCGGTCGAGGTTGTTTCCCACGAGCCGGTGGTTCCCAGACCACCGATTAAAAAAGTAAAACTGACCGAGTTGACCGATCCTTTCCTGATCTCGCAGCGGGACCGCATTTTCCAACTCAGGGATGATATTCTCGAATCGATGCAGGGAGTTGCCAAGGACACACTCCGCGCCAGAGCCGAAGGCAGCGAAGCAAGTGCGTTTGGCATGCACCAGGCGGATGCTGGCAGCGACGCCTACGACAGGGACTTCGCCCTGTCGCTCCTCAGTCAGGAGCAGGACGCTCTTTACGAGATCGAGGAAGCCTTGAAACGGATGGAACTAGGGACCTACGGGGTGTGTGAAATGAGCGGCAAGAAGATCTCCCTCCCCCGGTTGGAAGCGCTTCCCTTCGCGCGATTCACGGTCGATTGTCAGGCGGAGGTGGAACGCCAAAGGAAGTTGCAGAAAGCAAGGATGCCCGTGACCTCCCTGTTCGGGCTGACAGACGAAGAAGGAGGCGAGAGCGAGGAGGAAGACCAAATTGGGGATGCAAAGGAGTAACCCGTACGATTCTCGCTTTACAAAACGTCCCGAAAGGCAAATTCTTCCTCCCCCAATTTTATGGCACGCGACTTCATCATCCTTGAGTGCACCGAGGCGAAAGCCGAGGGCAAGCCTGTTTCCCGCTACATCTCGACCCGGAATAAGAAAAGTCCGAACACTCCCAATCGCTTGGAGAAGGTGAAGTACAATCCTTTCCTTCGCCGCCGTACGCTCCACCGCGAAACCCGGTAAACACTTCAGGCCTCCCCTTTTTATGCAGCCAAAAACTCCCGCACGCCGTTCCGCCTTCCGCAGGGCCAATCGCACGATGCCCCGCCGCCGTGTGGACATCGCCCTCGAGGCCATCGACTGGAAAAACCCCGACCTCCTCAAAAAGTTTGTCACCGAGAATGGCAAAATCCTAAGCCGCCGGCTAACCGGAATGCCGGCTCATTACCACAGAAAGATTACCCGCGAAATCAAACGGTCGCGCCAGGCACTGCTGATGCGCTGAGGTTTGTGATGGTTCGATGGGGTGGTCCCCGACCTGCCCCAAGAAAGCGTGTGAGAGACACCGGCGCCCGGAAAACCTTCCCGGCGCCGGTCTTTTTTTTGGCATCCAGAGCTGAGGCTGGTTGCCCGAAACGCCGTTGCTGGACAACCCACTTCGGATTGATCGCCACGACCCGCCCCACACCCAGCTTTGCTCCCCGTGAAACCGGAAGAACTCCAGTCCGAACAACTTCGGTTATGCTTCGAACACGCACCGGTTGGCATCGGCTTTCTCAACCTCGACCTGAAATTTCTGCAGGCAAATCCGTTTCTCGGGAAAATACTCTCACGAAGTTCCTTGCCCCTAGCCGGGGCAAGCCTCGCAGAAATCTTGGAAGGCCAGACCTCTCCGGAGTCAGGCCGGGAGATTCTGCGGATCTGCTCCAAGACGATCCAAACGGGCAAGCCGCACGCCCTTCACGGATGGCCGGCCAGCGCCGATTCGGGCGGGTTTCCGCGCTTCGCGGACTGGGAGATCCGGAGGATTGAGGACGCGAGCCACTCCCCTGTAGGGTTGCTGGTCACCGTTTCGGACGTGACCCGCCGGAAATACGTGGAGGAAAAGGTGCGCCTGCTGGCGAGTGTGCTCGAGACGACCCCCGACTGGGTGGCGGTGCTCTCTCCGATTGGAGACGTGCTTTACCTGAATCGGTCCGCGAGAGAGGCGCGCGGCCTGACAGATGCCGACCCCATTCACACGCTGCACTACTCGGATCTTCATCCCCAATGGGCGGCCGAACGTCTAAAGGCCGAGGGATTTCCAGTTGCCCTCCGCGAGGGGATCTGGGAAGGAGAGACCGCTTTCCGCAGCGCACGCCATGGAGACATCCCCGTGTCGCAAGTACTCTGCTCGCATGCCAACCCGGCGGGCGAAGTTGAATTCGTGTCCTCCATTTTGCGGGACATCACTGAGGCTCACCGGTTTCAGGAGCAGCTTTCGAGTGCGCAGCAGACTCTGGAGCAAAGGGTGGAGGAGCGCACGGCCGCCCTCGCCGAGGCTTCCGCTCTGATTCGTGACCGCGTTCACCAGCAAGCGGCGGTGGCTAAACTGGGGGAACGGGCGCTCTCGGGCACCGACATTCCCCAACTGCTGCGCGAGAGCGTCCGCTCGATTGTGGAAATTTTGCGGGTGGACTTCTGCTCGCTCCGGGAGTTGAGCTCCACTGGGGAATTCCTGGAATTGCGTGCCTGCGTTGGCCGTCCGGAGGTGCTGGCGCAACCGGTTCTTCCGGCGGGTGACGGCTCGCCCTCGAGCTTCGCGATCCAGTCCGGGGCCCCGGTGATCTTCGAGGATCTGCAGAACGAAAGTAGGTTCAGCGTCAGCTGGTGGCTGCGTGAGTCGGGGTGCGCCGGCGGGTTGGCCGTGCCTATTTCCATCGAGGAAAAGCCTTTCGGCACTCTGAGTGTTTTTTCCCTGCAACCCCGGACCTTTTCGGAAAACGACACGCATTTTCTCCAGTCGGTAGCCAACATTATAGCCGCGGCGGTCCAGCGTCAGCAGGCGGAAGCCGGCATCCAGACGGCCCTCGAGCAGGCCGAGACGGCCAACCGCGCCAAAAACGCGTTCCTCTCCCGGATGAGCCACGAACTGCGCACGCCGCTCAACGCGGTGCTCGGCTTCACACAACTACTCAAACTCGAGGACCCCACCCCCTCCCAGCTCGAAAGTCTTGATCACGTGAACCGGGCCGGCCAGCACCTGCTCTCCCTCATCAACGAGGTCCTCGACATCTCCCACATCGAGGCGGGACGTGTAGCGCTGACCATCCAGTCCATCGAGCTCAACGATTTTCTCCACAACTCTATCGAGCTGATGCGCCCCATCGCCACCCGCAACGCCGTGGGCCTCCAGTTTGTTTCGAGTTCCAAACCGACCCACGTCCGCGCGGACAGGCAGCGGCTCAAGCAGGTCATCCTCAATTTCCTCTCCAATGCGATCAAGTACAACAATGAGGGGGGCCAGGTACTCGTGAGCCTGCGGTGCGGCCTGGAAAACGCCCGCTTTGAGGTGCGCGACACGGGCCCCGGCATTCCCGAGCAAAAGCGGGCGCTTCTCTTCAAGGCTTTTGAGCGACTTGGGGCCGAACACAGCGACGTGGAGGGCACCGGAATCGGCCTCGCTTTGTGCAAGGGCTTTCTGGAAGCCATGGGCGGCTCCATCGGACTGGAGGATCCCGATGGCGGAGGCTGCGTGTTTTGGGCGCAACTACCGCTGGCCTCCTCCCCGTCGGATCAACCCCAACTGCGCATCGGGCGCCTGCCCGACATCCTTCGGCCCGCCCGCACGCCGGACGCCCCCGCGCGGCTGCTTTACATCGAGAGCCACGACTTCGACCTCCAGCTGCTTGAACGCCTCCTTAGGAAGCATCCCAACTACAGCCTCCTGACAGCAATGCAGGGACGCATCGGACTGGAGTTGGCGCGCGCGCACCGTCCGGATCTCATTCTGGTCGACCTTGACTTGCCGGATCTCTCCGCACCGGATTTTCTCTCGCAACTTCGCTCGGAAACCGCACTGGGTGGAACCCCCCTTGTCCTGCTTTCAACGAACCGGGAGGACGCTTCCCTCGAGATCCTCGCCCAACAGCACACCGCCTCCCTGCTGCACAAGCCTTACACACCCACGGAGCTGCTTCAGCGCATCCAGTCTTCACTCCTGGGCATGGCTTCGTCCTGAAACCCAGATTCCCTTTCGATCCCAGCACAACGTTGCGGTTACTCAGGGCAACCGAACTCCAAACCGACAATCCTTCCTCTTTCAGGCGACCCTTCTCCCGACAGCATGACTCCGCGCGCTCTTTTTTCTCCGCTGCTTCGCCGTTGGAGTTGGTTGAACGCCCCGCCCCGGCACCTTGTCGAAGGAGGAGGGGGCAGGGTGGGCGGTTCCATGCACAGTGATTCGATCCCACCCGGGATCCTGCACAGATATGATCGAAGTTGACCACCTTACCAAACGTTACTCGGGATTCACCGCAGTGAGTGACATCTCCTTCCACGTGAGCAAGGGAGAGGTCGTCGGTTTTCTCGGGCCCAACGGCGCCGGCAAAAGCACCACCATGCGCATGATCACGGGGTATCTCCCCCCAACCTCAGGCAGGGCTTCCATCGCCGGATTCGACATTTTCACCGCCTCGATCCAAGCACGCAGGCATCTGGGTTACCTGCCCGAGAGCACCCCGTTGTACCAGGACATGCGCGTGGATGAGTACCTCCGCTACCGCGCCTCACTCAAGGGAGTCCCCTCCTCCGCCCTGCGTGACCGCGTCGGCGACGTGCTGGAAC
>JBILKV010000289.1:0-4511 GCA_044376515.1 Chthoniobacteraceae bacterium
GCGGTCTTCCAGTCCTCCGGCGGCAGGATTTCCAGCGGCCCGCTCCGGTCCATCCCGAGTGCCCAATGGGCGATGTCCAAATGGTGCGCCCCCCAGTCCGTCACACCGCCTCCCCCGTACTCCCGGTAGGCACGCCATGCGGGGAAATGCTTGTTGATGCCGCGCGGGCTGAGAATCGAGTTGTATTCGCGCTGCGGTGCGGGCCCGAGCCACAGGTCCCAGTCCAATCCCGCTTCCGGCGCCTCGCCCGGCAGATCACAAGGCTTGGCGGGGCCCCCGAACCCCACCGTCACCCGGCTGACCTTCCCCAACACCCCGTTGCGGACCAGTTCGCAGGCCACGCGGAACTCCCGGGAGGAGCGCTGCATGGAACCAGTCTGGAAGACCCGCTGGTGCAACTGGACCGCATTGGCCAGCGCGCGCGCCTCCTGAATGGTGTTGGTCAGCGGCTTCTCACAGTAGATGTCCTTGCCGGCCGCCGCCGCCGCCACCGCAATGACCGCGTGCCAGTGGTCCGGGGTGGCGATTACCACGGCGTCCACGTCAGCGCGTGCAAGCAGTTCGCGAAAATCATTGTGCACGCTGCAGCCCTTGAAATCGACCCCGGTTTGTTTCGAGTAATGTTCCGCGACGATCTGCCCGTGGTTCTCGCGGCGCGTGGTGTCCACGTCGCACACGGCCACCACGCGGGTGTCGGGCAGTTTGAGAAACCCACCAAGCAGCCCACGGGACTGGATGCCGCAGCCAATAAATCCCAGTCGGACGGCTTCGTTGGGCCCCCGCCCCGCGCTCCAGATTCTCGAGGGCAGCAGGAAGGGAGCGGCCCCGGAACAGAGCACGGTTTTGAGGAAGGAACGGCGGGCGAGAGAGGTGGAGGAGCGCATGCTTTAAGCTAATTTCGAAGGCAACCGCTGCTTAGCATTTATGTCGGCTGGCAAATGGACTTCATCACAATTAAATCCATCAGCAAATGTTCTTGGGCCAGCATGCGCCCCCCGCTGTAACGCGCCTGAAAAGCGTGTCTTTCGGGCGAATCCTCCCTCTTAATTTTATGAACCACTGGTTTTTCACCCCTCTCTCCCTCTTCACTGCCCTTGGATGCGTGGCCCTCGCCGGTGACGAACGACAGGTGGAGGTCGCCAAACAGGGGGGATTTGTTCCCAAAATCCAACCCGCCTCGGAGGAGGCGGCCAACGCGATCAAACAGTTCAAAGTCGCCGATGGATTGAAAGCGGACCTCTGGGCCGCGGAACCGCTGCTGGCCAACCCCGTTGCCTTCGCCACCGACGAGAAAGGCCGCTGGTACGTGGCGGAAACCTTCCGATTGCACGCGGGGGTGAGCGACATCCGCGCCCACATGAACTGGCTGGAAGACGAACTGGCCAGCAACTCGCTCGACTCCTTCCTCGCCATCCTCAAAAACGACCCGAAGGTCGAGTTCGAGAAGAACGCGCTCAATTCCGAGCGCGTCCAAATGGTCTGGGACAGCAAGGGGACTGGGATGGCCGACAGTTCGAAAATCTTCGCCGAGGGCTTCAACGACCCGCTCTCTGGGATCGCCGCCGGGGTGCTCGCCAGAAAAGGCAACGTGTACCTCACCTGTATACCGGACCTCTGGCTACTGCAGGACAACCGGCGTTCGGGAAGCGCGGACACGCGCACCTCGCTCGCCAAGGGCTTTGGCATCCGCACGGCCTTTCTGGGGCATGACCTCCACGGACTGCGCATCGGGCCCGACGGTCGCCTGTACTTCACCGTGGGCGACCGCGGCGCCAACGCCACCGGCATCGATGGAAGCCGCGCCGTCAACCCGGAAACCGGTGCCGTGTACCGCTGCAATCTGGACGGCTCAGGCCTCGAGATTTTCGCACTGGGCCTGCGCAACCCGCAGGAGCTCGCCTTCGACCAGTTCGGCAACTTGTTTACGGGGGACAACAACTCCGATGCCGGCGACCCGGCCCGCTGGGTGTATGTGCAGCAAAACAGCGACAGCGGGTGGCGCATCGGATGGCAGTTTCTCACCAAACCGGAGGCACGCGGACCGTGGCTCTCCGAGAGGCTGTGCTACCCCAGTTTTCCCGGGCAGGCCGCCTACCACCTGCCCCCCGTCGCGATTCTCGGAAACGGCCCCAGCGGTTTGACCTACCATCCCGGCACAGGGCTCAACCCGGCCTGGAAGGACCGCTTCTTCCTCGCCAACTTCTCCGGAAGTCCCAGCAACAGCGGTATTCTCTCGGTCGCGGTATCGCCCAAAGGCGCGGGATTTGAAATGTCGGCGGTGGAAAAACCGATCTGGAACATCCTGGCCACCGACGTGGAATTCGGGGTGGACGGGGCGCTCTACGTGGCCGACTGGGTCAACGGCTGGGGCATGAACGGCAAGGGCCGGATTTACCGGATCCACACCCCAGAAAGCGACTCGGACTCCTTCCTGCAGGAGACCAAAAAGCTCATCCACGATGGGATGGAAGCCACCTCCACCCAGCAGGTCGCACTCCTCCTCGCCCACCCGGACATGCGCGTGCGCCAGGAGGCCCAGTTCGCACTCGCCGCACGCAGCAGCGCCTCCGCGCTCACCCAGGTCGCCTCCCGCGACGCCTCCCTCCTGGCACGCCTCCACGCGATCTGGGGACTGGGCCAGATTGCTCGCGCCCAGAAAAAAGACGGCGGCGCCCTGCTCCCGCTCCTCAAAGATCCCGAGGCGGAAGTGCGCGCCCAAACGGCCAAAACCCTTGGGGACATCAAGGGCGCCAAAGCCGCCCCCGCCCTCGTTCCCCTGCTCAAAGACCCCAGCCCCCGGGTGCGCGCCTTCGCGGCCATCGCCCTCGGCAACCTCAAAAGCCGGGAGGCCACTCCCGCACTCCTCGATGCCCTGCGCGAGAACGACAACGCCGACCCGGTGCTTCGCCACGCGCTTTGCTCCGCTCTGGCGGGCTGTAACGATCCGGTGACCTTGATGGCAGCAACCAGCGACCCCTCCAGCGCGGTTCGGCTCGGAGCCGTCGTCGCCCTCCGGCGCCTCAAGCACTCCGGTCTCACCAAGTTCCTCCGCGACCGGGACCCGCTCGTGCTTGCGGAAGCCGCACGCGCCATCCATGACGAATGCATCGACGACGCCGTCCCGGAGCTTGCGGCACTTTTGCCGACCGCCGCGTCCCTGCTTGCACTGCCCGCGGGAACCAAGGAAGCCCCGGGCCCGCGCGACGCCATTCTCCGACGGATCATCAACGCGGCTTTCCGTGCTGGAAACCCCTCCAACGCAACGGCTCTGGCGCAGTTCACCACTTTGCAGGAGGCCCCCGACACCTCCCGGCTCCAGGCCATGCAGGCGCTTGCGCACTGGTCTGCCCCGCCGCGTTTGGACCGGGTCACCGGCCTGTTCAGGCCGCTGCCGCAGCGGGACCTTTCCCCGTCGATCACCGCCCTCAAGCCCCATCTTTCCTCGCTCTTCAGCGAGACATCGGCCAAGGCACCCAACGCCCTCCGGATCGAGGCGCTGCAGTTGCTTCAAAAACACGGGGACCTGCTGGCGACTCCCCTGATTAACCTTGCCTCCTTGGTGACCAACGCCTCGGAGGACACCGCCGTTCGTGTCGAGGCACTCCGCACCCTCGCAGCGCTCAAGGATCCCAAACTTGCCGAGATCGTTGGTTTTGCCGCAACCGACAAATCCGAGGAACTGCGCAAGGCGGCGACAAAACTGCGGATCGACCTCCACCTGCCCGGAGGCGGCATCGACGCCCTGGCAAGGCTTCTCGAGATAGGCACCGTCGGGGAAAAACAAAGCGTGCTTAAAGAACTGGGAACCCTCTCCGAGCCCGGAGCCGCGACGATTATGGAACACCAACTCGACCTGCTGCTGGCGGGAACCCTCCCCGGAGCGCTTCAGCTCGAGCTTGTGGAAAGCGCCGCAAAACGCGCGGAACCGGCCCTCAAAACGCGCCTCAACCGCTTCCAAAACAGCGTCACCGCGCTCACCGCGTCCGATTCCCTCGCCCCTCATCGCTTGGCACTCGCAGGCGGCGACGCATCGGAGGGCCGCCGCATCTTTATGGAGAAGGCGGAGGCCTCGTGCATCCGCTGCCATAAAGTGGAAAAAGACGGGGCCGAGGTCGGGCCCAACCTCACGGGCATTGGAAAGCGCCAGACACGCGAATACCTCCTTGAGTCCATCATGGAGCCCAATGCGAAAATCGCACAGGGCTTCGACACCGTGATCATCACCCTGAACGACGGCTCCATCCACGCCGGCATTCTCAAAACCGAAACTCCGGACCAGATTATCCTGATGCCCCCCACGGGGGTGCCCGAGACGCTCGCCAAAAACCTCATCAAGAGCCGGGAGAGCGGCCCCTCGGGCATGCCACCGCTGGGCGCCGTGCTCTCCAAGCGCGAAGTCCGCGACCTCGTCGAATATCTCTCCTCCCTTAAATAGCCTCCCGCTCCGCTTTGCCCGTCCCACTTCCCACTCCGGAAAAAGGCCGCAAGGCAGGGGGGGCGCTCCGCGGTCG
>JBILKV010000290.1:0-4485 GCA_044376515.1 Chthoniobacteraceae bacterium
CGTCTGCAGAAGCTTCCAGGTGTATTCGCCCGCCGGAAGCGCACCGCCGTCGCGGTCGAGGCCGTCCCAGATCAGCGCATGGCCACCCGCTGTCTTCGGAGCCGCGTGCAACAACTCCCGCACCATGTGGCCTTTGGAATCATAGACCGCCGCGGAGATATTGCCGTGCCTTTCGAGGGTGATGGGGATGTGGGTTGCCGACGCGGAGGCCGTCAGAGCGAGAGTCATTACGTTGACCGCTACTTTCCGCCAGGATTGGGTATGCATTTCGTCTTTTCTGTGGTGGGGATTCTCCTGCTGCTACTTTTCCGGATACAACGCCGTTGCCGGGACGTGCTCAATGGGTTGGCTCACGCTCTCCCAGGAGAGATGCAGTTCACCCGAGCCCGTCTTTTTGTATTCGAGCTTCACTGGAACCCGCCTGCCGGCGGTCAGCGGAATTGGCTCCGAGTGAAAGCGCGTCGCCCGGGCCTTTGCATTCCCCTTCGCCTCGATCTTGTCGATCGTGTCAATCACGAGGCGGCCGTCGATCCAGAGACGCGCTTCCTCGGGAATCTTCTTGGCATCCTGCCCCACATACAGATGGAGCAGATACGTCTCGCTGAACCTCGGCTCGAGGAGGCCCTCCCAGCTCGCTGCAAACTCGCCGCCGACGCCCTCCGGCCAGAGTTTTTTACGGGCCGCATCCCCGAACCAGACCTGGGGATCAACTCCCGCGCGCACCGGTGTTGCGCCCCCATCCCCTACCGCATAGCGGGCAGAAAGACCGGTGCCGGTGCCGGCGGAGGGCTTTGAAGCCTCCGCCACGCGGAGCGTGCCCTGCTGCCGGCGGAACTTGTCCCAGCCTGTGATGCGGTAAGTGGGGAGATTGTTCCAGCCATCGGCGCAGTAGATCACTTCGCCATTGGCCCGCTGAAAGAGCATCCCGCCGGTGACCATGTCGTAATCAATCTGGCTTTGGTTCTCGATGTTCTGGGGCCATGCATCGCGCTCGGCCCGCCACCACGCGTAGACGGCGGGAGGAAGTCCGTCGTCGGCGCGGTGATCAAAGAGGCCGCCAACATAGAGCCCGTCGCTGGTCCAGAATTCCGCGGGTTGAACAATGCGGTCCGCCACGCCGACGCAGCCGTTTACTTCGCCAAGCACTCGGACCGGCGCGTGAAGCTGGCCACGCCGCTGCTCGTCGCGGCCGGAGGCCTTGCTGCCCACCTTCCACATGAGTTTGCCGTGAGCATCCCACTTTGCGACGGAGGCACTGGCCGAAAGATTAGCCGGCCATGCGGAGGCATGGCCTTTCCCATAGGTATCCGTGCTGGTGAATCCATCGCCACGCCCCTCCAGCATTGCGTACCAGTTGCCGGCGGTGTCCCTCCATGCATCCTTTAGAGCTTGGAGTTGCCCGGCATCACACAGGCTGGCATCCACCGCGAGAGGAACACGGCTCGCTTCCTCGATGGGCGGATAACCACCAGGCCCCGGCGCCAGCAGGTGGGCGGTCAGATCCGTCTGGCGCTGCCCGTAAAGGGAGGCGAAAGAGAGTTTCGAAGAAACCGTCCAGCCCGGCCCCCACGAGGTCCACTCGGAGAAGCGTATTTCCGCATCCTGCGGCTCGCCGTCCCCGTTGGCATCCTGCCAGAGGTAAGACTTGTGTTTGGACCTTGGAGATCCGAGCAGGTTTTGGAGAAACGGCGGCTGAGAGGTCCAATAGTGGGTGATGTTGAGTCCGCTGGTCATCACAGGCGTCAAACGGCGTTCGGCCTCATCGACCCGGAGCAGGCACGGAGACTGGCCCGTGCCCGCGAGGTGCTTCTTGCCGTCGCGATAGACGATTTCGAAAAAGCCGCGGCTCCCCGAGGCCCCCTTCACAAGGCCGTTGGCAAGCCCCCCATACTTGTAGGTGCTCCGCGGCCTCCAGCTGCGGTTCTTCCAATCCACTTCGGCTTCCACGATCCACCCCCAATGCGAGTTGAACCAGACCCGCGTGTCGTCCAGGGGATCGGCCGCAGCGTTGGTGGCCCAGAGCTGCCCTCCGTACCATTCCCGGATCAGATTCCCGTCCCGGTCGAAATGTGCGGTGCGGCGCGGGGCGCTGTTGGCTTCGGTGATCACAAAGCCGCCTTTGCCGTCCGCGGAGAGAGAACTCACCTCGCGGAAATCCTGCGCCTCATACAATCCCTCGCGGCGACCGCCCTTCCGACCGTAAGCCGCCTTCAGGTGATAATCCGCGCCGAAACGCTTGATCTGCTGGCTCTCGCCCCCTTCGGCAACGAGGAGATCCCCGGTGGCGCGCTCGATACTCAGCCGTTTTGCCGCGCTCAGTCCGGTCAGGACCGGGATGAAACGTTTCGCCTCCACCCGGACCACCGAGTCCTCACGCAGCGCGAGGATCGCGCCGTCGGCGAGAACGGCCACATCGCGCACCCCGGACACCGGATACTCCGCAAGAACCTCGCGGGCGTCGGTGGAGAGTTCCCGCACGACGCCCGGAATGGTGGATGCGATGACCACCCTGCCTTGGTGGGCATCCACGCGGTCGGGACCGGTGGCGATCTCGATTCCTCGGATGGCGCACCCGGCGTAGTCGGCCACGCCCTTGCGGGGGCCGAATGCCAACCGCAGCTGTGAGCCCGGCAGTGGAAGAACGGTGTAGGTGACGCTCGTCACCCCGCCCGACTTGGTGGTTACCGTACCCTTCCACATGGGTTTGTCGTATTGAGTGCCCCCATAGACGAGAAATTCCGGCAGGGATTTCTCGGGATGACCGAGGTGGAACGTAACTTCGTAGCGCTGCCAACCGCCCACGGGAACGTCCACGAGAAACGTCCTCAACGGCGGACTTTTCGTGTCGGCAGGAATGGGTGCGATGAGGTGTCCGGTCTGGTCGCCTTCGCCTGTGCCAGCAAAGCCCGTGATGCCGGACGCATCCTCCCAACCGTGCCCGCGCTCCTTCGAATAGGCCTCGGGGGGAGCCGCCGTCCAACCGGGCAGCGCGGGCGCCTTGCCATCGGTGAAGTCGAGGCGCAGAAGCGGCACGAAGTGCGTCGGGAATTTGTATTTTTTCCGGAAATACTCGCTCGTGACGGAACCACCGGTTGGGGTGGCGAGATGCACCAAGCCGTCGTCGGGCACGGTCATGTAGAGGTGGCCGTTGGGCAGCGGCTTTTCCGGAAGCGGCAACGGCGTTTCGTCGTAAGCCAGATCGGTGATTGCACTCCACGCCGCCACGTTGCCGGCATTGGCAAGCCGTTTGCCGGTGGCCAAGTCGAGAGCGATGGTCGTGACGGGCGACTCGGAATTACCGGCGGTCACGACAAGCTGATCACCCACAACGGCGGTGGCCGTAGGGCCGCCGTGGTTGCCCGGCCAATGCTCGGCGGTGGAGGTGCCGAGGTGCATCAGGAACTCGGCGGTGAGCCCCTTGGTCTGCAGGAGTTTCCATGTGTACTCACCTGGCGCAACGGGACGCCCGTTTCGATCGAGGCCGTCCCACGCGATACGATGTCCGCCCGCGGGAAGCGGCTCGGCGTTGCGCAGTGTTCGCACCTGAATTCCGTCCCTGTCGTAAATTGCCAGTGATACGTTCCCGGGCTTCTCAAGGTTGAATGGAATGTCGGCGGCGTAAGTGAAGCCGGTGGTCAGAAGGAGGAAGGCGAGAGGGAGCGTGAGATTCATTTGGTGGCTTGTCTTGCTGTTAGGATTCATCGTTTGGCAGGTGCGAGTTCATCGAGTCGCTTGGTTGCGTCATCGACGATGAGCAGATTTTCATCCGCAATCTTCCGAGCGGCTTGGTCGAAGGGAGCGGAGCCAAACTTCCGGCAAAGCCCGGCGTGCGCTTTCAAGACATTCACTTGCTCCGGTCGCAGGAATTGCCAGCGAAACGGATCGCCCTTCTTGCCGGGGCCGACGTAGCGATGCACCTGCCACCAACGGATCAATGCCGCAGCACCGTCGGCCAGAGTTGCGGAGGCTTCGGCGGCGTTTGAGGGCGCGTGCGCCGTGGCCTGAAGCAGTTGTCGTCGCGATTGCACTTGGGCGGCGATGATCTCGACGTAACGCTGTGGTCCACCGGGAATGCAACGAGCGAACTCGGAATCGAGTTTTTGCGCACGCACTTTTTCCGCTAGATCAGCGGGAAGATTTTCCAGCGGAAGTTGCAGGCACGACCAAGCGGGCACGAGCACGGAAGGATCACCTCCGAGTTCTAGTGCCAAGTCGGTAAGTACCTCATCCTGGGCACGATCGAGATACCGGAGATCCGCAGCAGCGCGGGCGAAGTAGTAGAGATTCGGCAAGACCATGACAGGTTGTTGGGCATTGCCGAAAACGCCTTTGGCGACACCGGCATACTGTCTCTCCTGCTGCAGCGCATTGCGGATGAGATCAAACTGCAGCACGGCGGCCGGTGGAGTCGGCTCGAACTCGATCGCCTCGTAACACAACAGCGTCGCACGAGACATCAGCCCCGCCTTCTCGGCGAGCGCGATG
>JBILKV010000113.1:0-13419 GCA_044376515.1 Chthoniobacteraceae bacterium
TCTGACGCCCCGCAAGGGGCATTTCTCTTTCAGCCCATGGCAACGCCATGGGAAAACCGTCCCCAAAAAAGAATACGCCCTGAAAGGGCACACTCACCTGCCCGGTCCATCCGAAAGCGTGGCTTCCGCATGGGGCGCCCTTTCAGCAAGGGCTTCATGGTTTTATAACGGATCAAACCCACGGCGTTGCCATGGGCTGCGAGTGGCCTCTCCCTTCGGGCCGGAAACACTCCGGTTATCATTGAGGGTTGGTGTGAGAGCGACGAAAGGGGACAGGCAATTCTGCGGTCATTCGAGCCTGATACCACGTATCTGAGTTTTCTGGATGATGAGCGATGTGAACCCGTGAATGAATTGTTCCGCCTTGTTAAGAAAAGCGGCGCGGATTTTGGCCAAATCTGACGCCCCGCAAGGGGCATTTCTCTTCCAGCCCATGGCAACGCCATGGGAAAACCGTCCCCAAAAAAGAATACGCCCTAAAAGGGCACCCTTACCTGCCCGGTCCATCCGAAAGCGTGGCTTCCTCATGGGGCGCCCTTTCAGGGCTTCATGGTTTTATAACGGATCAAACCCACGGCGTTGCCATGGGCTGCGAGTGGCCTACCCCTTAGGAGCGGAAACACTCCGGTTATCATTGAGGGTTGGTGTGAGAGCTTTCGCCGCGCAGGGCTACAGGGGCTCGATGTGGACGAGTACGTCGGCAATCGCGGGCAGCTCCCCGCGGACGGTGTCCTTGACTGCGTGGGCGATCGAGTGTCCCTCGCGGACGGTCAGATCCCCGTCCACCAGCACGTGGATGTCCACATAGAATTCGACGCCCATTTTCCGGACCTTGCACTTTTCGACGCCGCGAACGCCCCGGGCCAGCGCCGCCGTTTGGCGCACCGCGGCCTCCACCTCCGGCGGCGGGGCCATGTCCATGGCCTCGTTGATGGCGGGACCGAGAATGCGGATGCCGTTGAAGGTAATGATGCCGCAGGCGAGCAGCGCCGCATAGTCGTCCGCCGACTCGTAACCGGGACCTCCGATGAGTGCGATGCTGATGCCCACGAAGGCCGCGGCGGAAGTGATTGCATCGGCGCGGTGGTGCCAGGCGTCGGAATGCAAGGCGGCGCTTCCGAGCGAGTCGCTTTGGGCGAGGACGGTTCGGAAGAGGCTCTCCTTGACTGCGATGACCAGCAGGAGGACGAGCAGCGTAAACGGTTCGGGGGCGTGGTGCGGGGTGAGGATTTCGCGAATGCTTTGGACGGCGAGCAGCAGCGAGGTGGCGAGCAGCAGCGCTCCGACGGCGATCGAGGCGAGCGTCTCTGCCTTGCCGTGGCCGTAGGGATGGGTGTCGTCGGGTGGAAGCGCGGCATAGCGAAGCCCTGCCCAGACCACGATCGAACCGAAAATGTCCAGCGTTGACTCCACCCCGTCGGCGATGAGCGCGTAACTGTTCCCGACGATGCCCGCGAGCACCTTGCTCAGTGCCAGAAAGACGTTGGCGAAGGCGCCCAAGAGGGCGATTCGGGTGCCACTGAAAAGGGCTGCGTTTGAGGTGGGCGTTGCCATGGGAATCCGGCGGAGGGCTTGCGGCAGGGCCGGGGAATTGTTTTGGGGAGACTTCGAGGAGTTTGCTTTGACCCACAGCTGGGGCAGTCTCAAGTCTAATTTATGGACGGTTCAGCAGCACGGCTTCCTCAAACAAATTACGTTGCGTGGCTTTCGAAATTTGGTGGCACGCTCGAGTCAGTCGGGCTCCGCGCGTGCGAGGTTGCGGTTCCGGGTGCGGGGGAGGCCATCGTTGAAATGGAGTTTGCGCCGGTCAATCCCGCTGATTTGAACGTGCTGGAGGGCAAGTATGGACAGTTACCTTCCCTTCCTTGCGTCCCGGGCCACGAGGGGGTGGGTCGGGTGATTGCCCTGGGTGCGCCGTTGGAGGGGCGCGATGGTGCGGCGTTTCTGAACCGGCGCGTGCTGCTTCCCCCGGGGTTTGGCTCGTGGCGGCGCTACGGAGTCGCCCGGTTTTCTGAGTTGGTGTTGGTGCGTGACGACGTTCCGGCGCAACAGGCGGCCATGGCGCGGATCAATCCCGCGACGGCCTTCTGCATGCTGCAAAATTTCGCCTCGCTCCGCCCGGGTGACTGGGTGGTGCAGAATGCCGCAAACTCGGGGGTTGGTCGTTCGGTGGTTCAGATTGCGAGGGCCCTTGGGATCCGGACTGTGAACGTTGTCAGACGTTCCGGTTTGGAGGCGGAACTCCTGGCGGCTGGGGCGGATGTGGTGCTCGAAGAGGGCAGCGGGCTGGCTCAGCGGATCGGTGCGGCGGTGGGGGGGGCGCCCCTGTGGCTGGGATTGAACGCTGTGGGGGGGGATTGCGCGCTTGCGCTGGCCAAGGCGCTGGCTCCCTCGGCAACGTTGGTTACCTACGGCGCTATGGCGCGGCAACCCCTCAACCTCCCGAACGGCCTTCTGATTTTTAAAGACCTCATCATGAGAGGCTTCTGGGTTTCGCAGTGGTACCGCCGTGCTCCGGGTTCCGAGGTTTTGGGCCTGTTGACCAGGCTTTTGGACTGGATGGCCGAGGGTGTGCTTCACACGCCGGTGGAGGCGGTCTACTCCCTCGGAGAGCTCAGGGCGGCTTTGGAGCATGCCCAGCGGGGAGAGCGAGCTGGGAAAATCCTGCTGTGTCCGTGATTCCATGAGAAAGGCTGCCCCCCGCATTTTCAGACGCCGCCAGGTTGGGTGGGCGTGTGCACTCGCACTGTTCTCCGCGCTTTCCGTGTTTGCGTGGTGGAGGTGGGATCACAAGGGGCCGTTGGAGCCCTCGGGCGGCTTGTTTTTTCCCGTGCGTCGGGTGCTGAGCGTGCCCTCCTTCGCGCAGGGGGACGTCCGTTGGGGAGGCGATCGTTTGGCGTCTACTCAAAGCACCCTCGCGGCCGAGGGATGTGCGGTGACCTCGGCCGCGATGGTTTTGGCGGGTTACGGGATGAATCTCGATCCGGGAAAACTGAATGCATTCCTCGTTAAAAACGGCGGTTACACCGAGCGGGGATGGATCCACTGGGAGGCGGCTGCGGAGTTCGAGCCGGGGAGGGTCCGGCACGCTTACGAGGATCTGCCCTCCCACCGGTTGATGGACTGGAATTTGCTCAAGGGGAACCCCGTCATTGTGCGGGTCCGCCCGCCCGGGCGGGGCACCCACTTTGTGCTGGTGGTTGGAAAAGAAGGGTTTGATTACATCGCACAGGATCCCGGTTCGGGGGGAAGGCAAGTGGCGTTGCGCGAGTTCTGCAGCCCGGTGGAGGCGCTCCGGTTTTACGAAAAACTGTGATGCTGGGCTGGGTGCTCCGGCGGTTGTCGCCGGTCCGCGCGGCGGGGCGTTGGAGATTGGCGGTTGCAGCTTTGCTTCCGGGGCGTTTTGTTCGGGGGTATGTCACCCCTGTTGATCGCCACCAAGAACGCCCACAAAACGCAGGAATTCCGCGCCCTGCTTGGCTCGCGCTTTGCGGTGACGGACCTCTGCGCGTACCCGGGGATTCCCGCGCCGGAGGAGTCCGGCCGGACATTCGCGGAAAACGCCGGAATCAAGGCGCTCTCGGCCTCCAAGCGGTTTGAAGGGCTGGTGCTGGCCGACGATTCCGGCTTGTGTGTGGACGTCCTCAGGGGCGCGCCCGGCATCCATTCCGCCCGTTACGCGGGGCCCTCTGCCACGGACTCGGAAAACCGCTCGAAGCTTCTCCTGGATCTGGCGGATGTTCCCGAGCCGCCACGGCGCCGGGCGCGGTTTCAATGTGCCCTGGTTCTCGCCAAGGGGGGACAGTTGCTCGGTGTGTTTCAGGGTGCGGTGGAAGGTTTTTTGCTCGGCAAGGAGCAGGGCGACGGCGGCTTTGGGTACGACTCCCTTTTTGTACCGGACGGTTTTGAGGAATCCTTCGGCCTTCTGCCGGCCGAGGTCAAAAACTCGATCAGCCACCGCAGTCGCGCGCTCGAAGCCTTCCAGCATTGGCTGATCGGGCATCCGGCGTTGTAGCGCGTTTGGGGGCGCTGCGCCGCCCGGCCCTACGGCGTTCCCAAGGTGTCGCGGATCAACGTGTAGGCCGCTTTTCGGGCTTCGTCCGGAAAGTCGTGGTCGCAGTCGGGATGCAGGACGCGGAGGTGCTTTTCCGCCGAGTGCAGGGCGTAGACGGCTTTTGCCGCGGCGAGGATGCGGTCGACGCTGTCCCATTTGAAATTGGAGTCGCGCAGGGGGGCGTTCACCAGAAAGGGCCGGGGTGCGAGTGCCGCGACGAGTTCGTAAAAGTCGAAGGGTACCGCCTCCGGTTTGCCGAGATAGTCGCCCATCCTGAGCATGTAGCGCTCTTGGACCCAGCCCTTGATGTTGCCCCCCATGTAGTCGAGGAACGAATCAAAGCCGCAGCTGGAGACGATCACTCGCAGCCGCGGATCGAATACGGCCGTGTAGATGCTGTTGTGTCCCCCCAGCGAGTGCCCGATCGTTGCGAAACCCGCCTCCTTGCGGACGAATGGAAGGGTCTCCAGCAAATCGAGGCCGCGGATGTTGTCCCAGATGGCCTTCATCGTGCCGCTGCTGAATCCAAGTGCCTTCAGGTCGGGCTGGTACTTTGCAAGGAGCGGGTAGCTCGGGGAAAGCGTGACGAAGCCCTGCTCGGCGAGTTCGGAGGCGTATTGCCGGTTGGGCTTGCCTCCGAGGCCCACCACCACACCGTGTCCCACGAGGTTGTCGGTCGGGTGGAGGCAGAGTACCGCGGGGGCGGGCTTTCCCGTGAGTGCCGCCTTCGGGATGCAGAGGTAGGCGGGCACCCTGCCGCCGGGGGAGGAGACGTAACTGATCCGCCGCCGCAGGTAGGTGCCGCAGTCCACTTCCTCTTCAACGTTGAGGTCCAGGTCGCACCGCATCGGTTCGCCGGGAAGGGAGCCGGCAACCTGCTGGAAGCCGTCCAAAGCGGCCTTGCGTCGGGTTTCCCATTCTTGCGGGTTTTTTGCGGGTTGCGCTGTCGCGGCCACCGGGACGGTTTGGAGCAGGTCGCTCCGGTTGAGGCCCCTCAGGGGCGGAACATCGGCCGCGGCGCCGAAGGAGGGGCCCGGGCCGATCAAAGCCAGAACAACGGCGGTGAGGGGCGTGCTTTGGGGAAACATGACGATTTTCAGGGGATTAGCCTTCGCTGTGAGCAGGGGAGGCGTTACTGCCCGATGCACCAAAGGTACTCCTGCCGGCGGTCGCCCTTTTTGGCGGAGCGCAGGTAGATCCGGTTGCCGCAAATGGAGGGACTGGAGAAACATTCGTCTCCGAGAAGGTTCTGGGCGAGCAGCTTGAACTGTTTTGGTGTCGCCTCAAAGACGGAGGTAATCCCGTGCTGATTGGTGGAGTAAATCCGCGTGCCCAGCATCACCGGTGACCCATAAAAATCGCGGTCCACTTTTTCCCGCCACAGCTCCTCGCCGGTATCTGACTTCCAGCAAACCGCCTGCCCCGAGTCCAGCACAGCGTAGAGGTGCCCGTTCTTGACAAGCATGGAGGGGACGTAGGCGCGGGTGGCGTTTTGCCAGGCGATCTTACCCGAGCCGTCCGCCTCCACGGCCATGGTGTGGTTTTTGGGGTAGCCGCCCCCGATGAAAACCCGCGCGCCGTCGGTAACGGCGGTGACGACGGTCTCCTCGGTGGAACCCTCGAGTTCCCAGAGTTTACTGCCGCTGAGCGGATCGTAGCTCGCGATGAGGTTGCAACCGGCGAGGATCGCCTGGGTTTTCCCGGCGATCTGGAGCACCGAGGGGGAGGCGTAGTTGGCCACCTTCGGGCGGTCCTGCTGCCAGAGAATCTGGCCGGTCTGCTTGTTGAGGCCTGAGATTTTTCCACCGCCGCGGTGATCCGCCGTAACCAGCACCACGGACTGGTGGACGACCGGCGACGAACCAAACCCCTGATGGATTTGGAAGTCCGACACGCGCGTCTGCCAGAGCAGTTTGCCGCTCGTGTCGAGTGCGGAGGTGTGCACCGCGCGGTTGTTGAGAAAGTTGATGTAGAGCCTTTCGCCGTCCCAGGCGACGGTGGAGGAGGCTTGGGAGGCGTTCCGATGGCCACCCATGTCAATGTTGCTCCTGTGCACGACGGTTTCCCAGAGGAGTTTCCCCGTGGCGCGTTCATAACAGAGGACGAGCTGCTCCTCCTTTTCGATGTCGGCCGTGGCCAGATAGATGCGGGGACCAACGACGGTCGGAGAGCTGTGGCCGCGGCCGCGGACCTCGGCGCGCCAGACGATGTTTTCGGTTTCGCTCCAGCGGACCGGCGCTGTCTGGCCCTCGGTGGCCTGCCCGTCGGCGGAGGGGCCCCGCCATGCGGGCCAGTCTCCGGCGGCGGCATCTTGCTGGGCCTGCGGGGTTGCGGCGGGTTGGGCTCCAATCGGGAGCGTCTGCCAGCAGAGGGAGAGGAGAAGGGCGTAAGGGAGGGGACGGGGTGGTTTCATTTCCGGGGGGGCTGGGTGATGGCGAAGCGTCTTGCGGTTCCCTGCTGGCTGCAACCCATTTCCGGCCACGGGGAATCGCTTCCGACGGGGTAAAAAAATACGGCGGCGGAATGGAAATTCCGCCACCGTACGATCGGTATAAACCGCTGCCTATCTGAGGAAAGCCTCGTGCAGGCCGCCGTCGACGGTGATGACCTGTCCGGTGGTCTTGCTCAGGCGCTTGGACACGAGCAGGAAATAGGCTTCCGCCTGGTCGGCCGGCGTGATTGGAGCCTTGGTGAGGGTCCGGTCTGCGTAGAACTGGGCGAGTTTACTCACGAGCGAATCTGTCGCCTCGTCGTCCGTGTAGGGGATGTTGTATTTGGCGAGGGAGCCGATGACGCGGTCCCGTGGGAACATGGCGCTGCCCTGAACCACGGTGGCGGGAGCCACGCCGTTGACCCGAACCAAGGGCGACAGCTCGATGGCCAACTCCCGAACGAGGTGGTTGGCTGCGGCCTTGGAGGTGTCGTAGGCGACGCTGCCCTTCTTGGCCACCACGGCATTCGCGCTGGTGGTCAGCACGAGGTTGCCGTGGAGTCCCTGCTCCTTCCACGTCTTGAACGCCTCATCGCCTACCAGATAGCTGCCGGTCACGTTGATTTTGAAAGTCAGTTCCCAGCGGTCGTCGGGGATGTGGCCACTGGTGTCGCTTGGGACAAAAATCCCCGCCGTCACACAGATGGAGTCGAACCCTCCGTAGGCGAGCGCCACCTGGTCGAGCATCGCCCGGATGCTGGCGCGGTTGGTGATGTCGGCGCCGAATCCGATTGCCAGCCCGCAACCGCTCACCCCGGAACCGGCCACCCCGATGCCGAGCCCGTACTTCTGGGTGATCTCCGCGGCGGTGGCCGCCGCCGTTTCCTCCTTCAAGTCGACGCACACAAGGTGAGCGCCTTCTTTGACGATCCGGTGGGCGGTTTCCTTGCCGATTCCGCTGCCGGCACCGATGACCACAACCACTTGGCGGGCCAACTCCTTTTCCGCGGGCATCCGCTGGAGCTTTGCTTCTTCAAGCAGCCAGTACTCGATGTCGAAGGCCTCCTGAAGCGGGAGGGCAATGTACTCGTCGATGGCTTCGGCGCCACGCATGACTTCCACTGCGCAGTTGTAAAATTCTGCCGTGACCCGGGATTCGCTCTTGTCCTTGCCCCAGGCGACCATGCCCAGTCCGGGAATCAGCACAACCGTGGGGTTGGGGTCGCGGACGGCGGGGGAGTTGGCATGCCTGCATTTTTGATAATAGGCGACGTAGTCGTCGCGGTATTTGGCAAGGCCAGCGCTCAGGAGTGCCTTTAATGAGGCGACGTCCCCGGTGGCAGGGTTCCAGTCGACGTAGAGCGGCTTGATTTTGGTACGCAGGAAATGGTCGGGGCAACTGGTGCCCAGTTCGGCCAGACGCCCGGCGTCGTGCGAGTTGACGAAACGGAGGATGGCTTCGTCCTCCTGAACGGTTCCGATGAAGCGCTTCTGTTGGCTGACCTGGCCGCGAAGCCAGGGCAGGATCGCCGAGAGGGTGGCGTGCCGCTGGGTTTCCGGAAGGGTCTGGTACTTGGGACCGCCGAAGGCCTTGGCGTGTCCGCCTTTGGCCTGGTACTTGGCCTCGATGTAGGCGGCCGCCTTTTCAATGAACTCCAGGGTGCGGGTGTAGCAGACCTTGTCGTCGTCATCCCAAGAAATGAAGCCGTGCTGGCCCATCATGATGGCCTTTACGTCTGGACGGGCCTTGGAGATTTCCTGCATGGCCAGTCCCAGTTCGAAGCCCGGGCGCATCCAGGGAACGTAGGCCATCGTGCCGCCGAAAATCTCCTGAGTCAGCGCCTCGCAGCGTCGGGAGGCGGCGATGGAAATGATGGCGTTGGGGTGCATGTGGTCCACAAACTTGCCAGGCAGAAAGCTGTGGAGGGGGGTGTCGATGGAGGAAGCCCGGGGGTTGAGGTTGAAGGTGGCGTGGGAGTACATGCCAACCATCTCGTCCTCCGCCCTCGACTTGAGGCCCTTGTCGGCGCGGGCGCCGTAGGAGCCCTGCAGGTCGAGGAGTTTCTGCTGGTAGAGCGAGGAGAAGTTCTCGCGTTTGGAGGTGCGCAGGTCGCCGCCGGAGCCCTTCACCCAAAGGACTTCGACGGGCTTGCCGGTGAGGGGATCGGTTTCCGTGAGCTTCGAGGAAGTGTTGCCGCCGCCTGTGTTGGTAACGCGCTGGTCGCTGCCCAGCAGGTTGGAGCGGTAGACGAGGCGCTCGACGGGATCCAAGGATCCGGCCATGGTGTCGTCCCAGAGGAAGTTCACGTGATGGAAATGACTCATTTGGTATCTCTTCTTGTTGCTGTAGGTTGTTGGGTCCTTGGGCGGAGAGGGGTGAATCCACCGGGCGAAAGCTTTCGCCGACAGAGGGGCATGCTGCCGCAGCGCCCTCCCCGACCGCAAGAGGGGAAAGGGCATTCGGGCTGAATGGTCCCTCGGTCCGTTGACTGCATGTTGCCGGGACGCCCCGCGTGTCGTGCCCTCCCGGGCGTGCGGCGTACCGGTGCGGGTCCGTCGCGCAGGGATCGTGGTGCAACATTGAGGCAGTATGAAACGCGTGCACCTCTCCGATCGACGAGGGTTTCACCGCATGCCCTACTGATCCATCCTTGGGTTGGGAAGGCGAAAGCTGCCTTGTGGCTTGCGACCGCATGCGGCTTGCTCAACCCTTCCGAGGTCAGGCAACTCCACCCCATGAGCCCGAACCTCCCAATCCGCGTCCCGTCAGCATGGCCTCTGCCGCGCCCTGTCGGGAGGCTCCTCCTGCTTTGGGCGGCAACGGCTTCGCTGGCCGCTGCGGACAAACCGATCGACTTCGGAAGGGAGATCCTTCCCGTACTTTCCGAACACTGTTTCCACTGCCACGGCCCGGATGCCGGAGCGCGCAAGGGCGAGCTGCGTCTCGACACAAGGGAAGGTGCATTCCTTAAGAATAAGGAGGGGTATGCGGCCGTTGTCGCCGGAAACCCGGACCGGAGTCTTCTGGTTGAACGCATCTTTTCCCATGACCAGGAGGAGGTCATGCCTCCGCCGAAGGCCAACCGCACGCTCTCCGAAAAAAACCGCGCCCTCCTCAAGCGCTGGATTCAGGAGGGAGCCTTGTGGGACACCCACTGGGCGTTTACCCCTCTCAAGAAACCGTCCCTTCCCGCCGATTCGACAACCCACCCGGTGGACGCCCTTGTCCGCAAACGGCTCCAACAGGAGGGACTCGCGCTCCAGGCCCGCGCCCCGCGGCGCACGCTTCTGCGCCGTCTCAGCCTCGACATCACGGGATTGCCGCCGACCCCCGCGGAGGTGGCCGTTTTTGACGGGGACCAGAGCGCGGATGCGATCGCGCACACGGTGGATCGTCTGCTGGAAAGCCCGCGGTTTGGCGAGCGGATGGCGTGGGACTGGATGGAAGCCGCTCGATACGCCGATTCCAACGGCTACCAAGGTGACAGCGAGCGGACCATGTGGCCGTGGCGCGACTGGGTGGTGCGGGCCTTCAACGAAAACATGCGCTACGACGCCTTCACCCTTTGGCAGTTGGCGGGCGACCTCCTCCCCAACCCGACGCCGGAGCAGCAGCTCGCCACCGCGTTCTTGCGCAACCATCCCATCAATGGCGAGGGCGGCCGGATCGCCGAGGAAAACCGCGTGGACTACGTCATGGACATGACCGAAACCACGGGCACGGTCTGGCTGGGACTCACCCTCAACTGCTGCCGCTGCCACGACCACAAGTATGACCCGCTGTTGCAGACGGATTACTACCGGTTCTCCGGCTTTTTCAACCAAACCCCGGTGACGGGTGCGGGCGGTGATCCCCAGATGCCCCCAAGGATCGAGCTGCCCCAGGGCAGCGAACTAGAAACGCTCGAGAAGGCAAGGGAGGCCTCCAAGGCGGCCGAATCACTGTTGGAGGCTGCATGGAAATCCTCCGAAGAACCACGGGCCGCATGGTTGGAGGCGGGTGGGGCAGCCCGTACTGGAAAGCCGCCCGAGCCCGCGAAATTCGGTAAGACCGGGGAACTGGAGGAGGTGGCGAAACTGCCGGAGGCCAAGTGGAGCCGCAACCAGAGAAAGTTCATGGAAAACGCCTGGGCGGAAGCGGACGCGGGGTTCAAAAAAATCCTCGCGGAGCGAGACGCGCTCAAACTCAAGGAGGATCAGGCGTTCAAAGTCATCACGCGGGTGATGGTCATGGGCGAACTCAAAACGCCGCGCCAAACCTTCCTTCTCCACCGCGGCCTGTACAATCAGCCTCGCGAGCAAGTGGCGACCGGTGTGCCGGTCAACCTCCCGCCTCTGCGCGAGGGCGAAGAGGCCAACCGTCTGGGACTTGCCCGCTGGCTAACGGGGCCGGAGAATCCGCTCGTGGCCCGCGTCACGGTCAACCGACTCTGGCAGCAGATTTTTGGCATCGGCCTGGTGAAGACAGCGGAGGATTTTGGGGTGCAGGCCGAAACTCCGGTGCACGGGGAACTTCTCGACTGGCTGGCCGCTGAACTGAGCGAAAACGGATGGAACGTGAAGGCTCTGCTGCGGCTCATTTTCACGAGCGAAACCTACCTTCAGTCCTCGAACGTGCCTGAGACGCTCGCGCGCAATGATCCGCAAAACCGCCTGCTGGCGCGGGGAGCGCGTTTTCGGATGCCGGCATGGATGCTGCGGGATCAGGCGCTTGCTGCGAGCGGACTGCTTTCACCGAGAATTGGAGGACCGCCGGTGAAGCCCTACCAACCCGCCGGTGTCTGGGAGGAGTCCACTTTTGGAAACAAGCGTTACGTTCAGGGCAGTGGCGAGGATCTGTACCGGCGCAGCCTTTACACATTTTGGCGCCGGATCGTGGCGCCAACCATGTTTTTTGACGCGGGCAACCGCACCGTTTGCACGGTCAAACCCGTGCGCACCAACACGCCCCTGCACGCACTCAACACGCTCAACGATCCCACCTACGTGGAGGCCGCACGCCAGCTCTCCGTGCGCGTTTGCAAGCCCGATGGTTTGACTGCCCGGGCGATCGCCGACGCCTACGCACTGTTGCTGGCCCGTGAACCCACCCTGCCGGAGTTGGAGCTTTGGGGCCGCTCTTATCAACGCCAACTTGCCGAGTTCACCGCTCATCCCGAAAGCGCCCGGCGCCTGCTTGCCATCGGCGCCGCAAGGGAAAACGGCCACCTGCCTGCTCCCGAACAGGCCGCCTACACCAACGTTTTCCTGAGCCTGCTCAATTTGGACGAAACTCTGAACAAGGAATAACTCATGGACTCTTTTCCTCGGCCTTTGGCCGGCTGCACGCGTCGCGCCCTTTTGGAAAGCACCTCCTGCGGTTTGGGCGCTGCGGCGCTCTCGTGGATGCTGCAAAGGGAAGTCGCGGCGGACGAGCCGCGCGAAACCGGCGCGCCCATCCTTCCCCATTTCGAGCCCAAGGCCAAACGGGTGATCTACCTGTTCCAAAACGGGGGTCCAAGCCACGTGGAGTTGTTTGATTACAAGCCGATGCTGCGCGAATTCCACGGACAGGTCATGCCGGAGGAATTTCTCAACGGCCGCCGATTCAGCAGCATGACTGCGAGCACCTCGGGCCGGTTGGTTCTGGGGAATGTCGAACCTTTCCGGCAGCACGGCAAGAGCGGGGCCTGGGTCAGCGACTTCATGCCCTACACGGCGCAGATTGCCGACGAGCTTTGCTTCCTCAAGGGGATGCAAACCGACGCGGTCAACCATGCCCCCGCGATTTCCTTTCTGCTGAGCGGAAGCCAGTTGCCCGGCCGCCCGACCGCCGGCGCCTGGCTTAGCTACGGACTTGGCTCCTCCAACGAGGACCTGCCCGCCTACGTGGTGATGACCTCCGTGAGCAAGGGCACTTCCTGCGGTCAGATTTTTTACGACTTCTACTGGGGCAGCGGGTTTCTTCCCTCCCGCTACCAAGGGGTGAAGTTCCGGGGCAGCCAGGAGCCGGTCCTCTACTTGGACAATCCCGATGGCGTCAGTCGCCAGATGCGGCGCGCAATGCTCGACGACATCGGGGAGGCCAACCGCATCCACCTTCGCCGAACGGGGGATCCGGAGATCGCCACGCGTATCTCCCAGTATGAGATGGCCTACCGGATGCAGGCCAGCGTGCCGGAACTGGCGGACCTTTCCAACGAGCCTGCCAGTGTCCTGGACCGCTACGGCCCGCAGGTGCGCGAACCGGGAACCTTTGCCCACAACTGTCTGATGGCTCGAAGGATGGTCGAGCGCGGCGTGCGTTTTGTCCAACTCATGCACGCGGGCTGGGACCAGCACAACAGCCTGACTACCGAGCTCTACACCCAGTGCAGGGACACCGACCAACCCAGCGCCGCCCTTGTGCTCGACCTCAAGGAGCGCGGCCTCCTTGAGGATACCTTGGTCATTTGGGGGGGCGAATTCGGGCGCACCCCCTTTGTCCAAGGCGACATACAGAACCGGAAGGTTTGGGGAAGGGACCATCATCCCTACGCTTTCACCGTCTGGCTTGCGGGGGGGGGGATTAAGCCCGGGATCTCCCACGGGCAGAGCGACGATTTCGCAGTGAACGCCGTTCAAGACATCGTGCATGTGCACGACCTGCAGGCGACCCTTCTCCATCTCCTCGGGATCGATCATGAGCGGTTGACCTACCGCTTTCAGGGCCGCCAGTTCCGCCTCACCGACGTGCACGGGAAAGTGGTTCGTGCGGTCCTTGCCTGATCACTTCCACGGGAGCTTGCTTCCGGTGGAAAAATTCCGGGCAACAGGGGATACCGACCTTGACTGGTAGGTTCGACTCGGTGCGGGGCCGGTGGCGGGACTGGTCAGGTCTCATCCGATCCTACGAGGGAAATGGGGCCTCTGAGGACGGCGTGAAAAGCCCACTCGGGAACGCTGGAGCATGCTC
>JBILKV010000291.1:0-4456 GCA_044376515.1 Chthoniobacteraceae bacterium
TTGCCGCGCGCCACAGGCGCCGGTCCGCAAACCGGTCCAGTGGCCAGATGACGTCGAGGCGGATGCTGAGCCGGCAGGTGAGATCCGCGTCCCGGAGGACCCCGTCGCACAGGGGCGTCAGGCGCGCTGGGAGGAAAGGGACCCGGTCGAGATGCTGGATGTGCGACGAAACGATCTCGTCGACCGCATCCACAATGAGGGCCACGCGGCGTTCGGAGTCTGTGGAAACCCAGTCGAGTTGGATGCGCGAACGCTCCCCTGCGGTGTGGGTGTCGTGCTCTTTTGCGCGGTGGCGCGGGCCTTGGCGGACGCCGAGAAGGAGGGTGAGATCCAGCACGGGAGGCTCGGCTTCGGCGACCGCCTGCGGGCGGTGCCCCAGCGGGACAACGCGAACGTTCTCATCGAGGGTCACGATCGACTCGATGTTGCGGCTGGGAAACAGCAACCGGAAGTGGGCGCACCGCGCTGAAACGTGGTCCATCATTTCAGACGAGCCCCTCCTCCAGGCGGACGCTGTGGCTGCGCAGGCCGAAGACGGTATGCCGTTTGGCCAGTTCGAAGAGCCCCTCGGGATCGATCACGACCACGATCCGGTCGGTGCCCAAGGTTGAAATGCCGCCGATCCCCGGCAGATGGGCGATGCGCGGGTGCATTTCCTGGATCAACATGTCGGCGCGGCGCAGGATTTTGTGGACTTCGATGCCGATACGCCGGCCGTTAAAGTCGCAGACCACGATCGAAAGCTGGTCGGAGAGATGGGGGGGCGGTTCCGGCAGGCGCAGCAATTCGACCAGTTTGAAGATCGGCAGGAAGCGGCCGTGCAGCAGGAGGGAGCGCTGGCCGTTGACGTTCTGGAGTTCGGCGGCGGACACCACCGTGCCTTCGACGATCATGCGGTCGGGAAGCGCCACGGTCTGGACGCCGGTCTCGGCGAGCAGCATGGGCTGGATCGCCTTGGAGAGTGGCATGTCGAGGCGGAAGGTCGTGCCAAGGCCTGGCCGCGTCTGGATGTCGATCTTGCCACCGAGTTTGGTGACGTTGACGAGGGCGACATCCATGCCGACGCCGCGTCCGGAGGTGTCGGTGATTTTGTCCGCGGTGGAGAAGCCCGGGGTGAAGATGAAGCGGGCGATCTGTTCGTCGCTCAGCTTGCGGCTTTCCTCGTCGCTCACAAGGTCGGAGGCGACAGCCTTGAGGCGGACTTTTTCGATGTTGATGCCCCGGCCGTCGTCGTTGATTTCGACCACGATCCGATTGCCGCGCTGTTCGGCCGAGAGGATCAGGGCCGCGGTGCGCGGTTTGCCCGCGGCGATGCGTTCCTCCGGGGGTTCGAGGCCATGGTCGACGCTGTTGCGGAGCATGTGCATCAACGGGTCGGCGAGGAGTTCCACCATGCCGTTGTCGACGCGGATCCCCTTGGCGCGGGCGTCGAAGCGGAGGAGTTTTTTCTGCTTCTGCGCGAGGTCGCGCACCATGCGTGGAAAGCGGTTGAAGAGGGTGTCGAGCGGGATGACCCGCAGGCCGAGGGTGGTTTCGTGGATGAGGGTAATGAGTCGGTGGGACTCTGCTTCGAGCGTGGCGAAGTCGTTCTGCTGGCGGATGAGCCAGTCGATCTTGGGCAGCAGGTGGGGCGCGTGCAGGACGCTGTAGTCGGAGAGTTCGCGCAGCAGATCCGGCCCCTCGCTGTCGTGGACCATGGCGTTGAAGCGGGCTGCAACGCTGAAGAACTGGCCGATGCGCCCGAACATCGCATCCATGAGTTCGACGGGGACGCGCACCTGGACACCGCCGCTCTGGGCGGCCGCGGCGGCGGCCTTGACCTTGATGCCGAAGTGGGAGGCGGTTTGGCGACCGTCGAGTTTGCGCAGGATGAGGAGGTCCGGGTTGGCGAAGCAGGCGGTGACCTTGGCGCGCAGTTGTTCCTCGTCGGTTGCGCCAAAGACAAGGATGGCGAGGGACTGCATTCCCTCGATGGTGGCGCGTTCGCAAAAAACGGGCTCCAGCGCGGGTGCCGCCTTTTCGGCAAAGGCGATGAGCGCGGCCTTTTGCGGCGGCTGCTCGATAAGGACTTCGAAAAAGTCGGCCCCCTTGGTTTGCTGCATCTGGGCGAGCCGCTCGTTGAGTTTTGGGGAGATCCGGGCGAAGCGTTCGGGGTCGAGTTTGCGCGACTCGAGGAAGCGGAGGACGGGTTGGGGAGGCTTGAAGTCGCGCTGCAACCGTTCACGGATGCGATCGGCGAGCATGAGGCTGAGCGGGGAGGCGTTGGACGAGTCGGACGCGAGGTCGGTTTGGATGGACTCGGTGGAGAGGCGCAGGAATTCGGCGCGTTCCTCGGGATCGATGCGGGCGAGGACGAGCTGGGGAAGCAGGACGCCGAAGGGGTTGCCCGGCATGAGGATGGCAAGCAGGTCAAGGCCGTCCAGTGGGCGCTGTTCGAGCAGGAGGCGTTGGAGCGCTTCGGTGAACCAACCGCGCAGGGTGAGCGCCACCTCGGCGTAGCCACAGGATTGGGAGAGCAGTCCGCGGAATCCGTCGAGCAGGCGCAGAAAGCGCGCAAAGGGGAGGGGAGCGCGTTCGAGCGCGAGGGCTTGGAGCGCGTCGGCCAGGGACTGAAGGCGGATCTTGGAGAGCGCGAAGAGCAGCACGTCAAAGTCCTCCTTGAGCTGCTCCGGGGAGATGCTTTCGGGCTGAACGACGGAGTTGGCGATGCCGGGCAGGAGTTCGTCGAAGAGCTCGGCCTGGGCCACGAGGGTGTCCTCGTCGAAGTAAAGGTCCGCGTGGAGGAAGGCTGCAGAGGATTCTTCGCCCTCGGCGTGGGCACTCTCTGCGACGGGACCGCCACCGCCTTTGGTGGCTGCTTTGAGCGCGGCGATGAGCTTGTCGTTGCCGGCGAAGGTGCGGCCCTCGACCAGGTCGGTGCGGGCCTGTTTGATGACGTCCAGGGACTGGAGCAGCAGGTTGGTGGCGCCCTCGGTGAGGGCCTGGGCGCCGCTGCGCACCGTGGCGAGAAGGGATTCCGCTTCGTGGGCGATGCTCTCGAGCGGGCCAAAAGCGATGACGCGGGCCAGTCCCTTGATCGAGTGGAAGCTGCGGAAGAGGAGGTTGATGTCGTCGGGCGAGGGGGCTTCGACGCTTGCGGCGACCAAGATTTGCTCCGAGGCGTCCAGATGCTCGGCCACCTCGTTGGCAAACTCCGCCACCAGTGCGGGATCCGCGCTCATGCGTTCCTCCTTTGGTTGAGTTGCTGGACGAGCGCGAGCAGTTCTTCGAGGTAGCCCTTGCCCGGCTCGCCCGTGAGGCCGAGGCTGGTTTTGCCCTCGGGTTTGAGAAGTACGCCGTGGGCGCCACCGAGGAAGAGCGGGTCGAGCGAGGAAAGTCCGGGGACGGCGTCCGCTCCGGTCAGCAGCAGGAGCGCGTTGCTCACCAGGGCGAGTTTGAGCACGAGCCGTTGCGCCTCGGCCGCCTCCATGCTGTCAAGGTCCAGCAGGACCAGCGAGGGGGCGTTGGTGCGGACGCATTCCAAGGCAATCGCCGGGCCGGCCGAGGTGAGGAATTGCACCGGCGAGTGGCCGAGCAAATGCTCGAGCATCGCCGCAAACGAGGGATCCTTCGAGGCGAGTACAAGCGACAGCGTGGACTGCGCGGTGCTGCTCATGGGGCAGGGGACTTCGCCGCCGAATACCAGCGGTTGATGGACTCGACGATCTGCTCGGGGGATTGCACAAACCGGGCCGCCCCGTTCTGGATGGCCGCGTTGGGCATGCCCGCAACGGCGCAGGTTTCGGGGCGTTGCGCGATGACCGGGAAGCCCTGCTTGCTCAAGGCGAGCGCGCCGACGGCGCCGTCCTGCCCCATTCCTGTGAGGATGACGGTGTGCGTGGCAATTCCGCATTGAGCGGCGGTTTCGAGCAGGTGGTCGACGCTCGGGTGGAACGGGTTGCCGGGCACCGTCGCCTCCTTGAGCCGCAGTTTGCCCGGGACGGGGCTGGAGATCTGAAAATCTTTGCCACTTTGGACCAATCCGATGACCCCGACCTCGGGTACTGGTCCCTGCCCCACCTCGATGACCGGATGGGAACACTCTTCCGAAAGCCGAAGCGCGAAACCGAAGGTCTCGCCCGCGGGCATGTGTTGGGCGATCAGTGTCGGGATGGTGGGCTTGTGGAGATCCTTGAGCATCTTGACCAGAAGGGGGGGGCCGCCGGTGGAAACGCCGATAACCACGAGCTCTGCGGGGCCGCGTCTGGGCAGTTGCGCGGCAGGACTCGCGGCGGTCGGTCGGTCGGTCGTGGCTCCCGGCGTCGAAGCGGACGGGGTGGGCGTGTCACGGAGGGCGCTGAGGGCGCTGAGGGCGCTGAGGGCGGCGGACTCCTGCACCTTGGTCATCCGGACGGTGCGAATGGCGGCGAGGAGATTGTCCTGAACGTGGCCGATGTCCAGTTCGCCCGGATTGCGG
>JBILKV010000292.1:0-4453 GCA_044376515.1 Chthoniobacteraceae bacterium
GCCAAGGGCGATCGGGGTGATGTGCATTTCTGTGATGCGCATGGGAGCAATGGGTTTGGCTGCTGAGAGGATCTGGTAGGGGGCGCATTGACGGCGCACCCCTAAGGTTACGGAACTAGCGCATCGCCGCGCGTGCCTGGCTGAGGCCGCCCGCGACCGAGCCACCATCGGAGCCGAAGGCCATCACGGAGAAGCCCTCTTCGCGCAACAAAGGGATCTGCGGCGCAGCAGTGGCGAGGATTCCGGCGGCCTTTCCGGCCTTGCGTGCAGCGTTTGCGACCGCGCGTCGGGCTTCGACAAAGAGGGGGTGCTCAAACTGGCCTTGGATTCCCATGTTGGTGGTCAGATCGAGCGGACCGATGAAAAGCACGTCCACTCCGTCCACCGAGGCGATGGCGTCGAGGTGGGTGAGGGATTCCGGGGTTTCGATCTGCGCCATGGTGACGAGTCGCTCGTGGCTGTGCGCGTAGTACTCGTCGAACCCCTGTCCGA
Source organism: Chthoniobacteraceae bacterium (assembly GCA_044376515.1). Classification (GTDB taxonomy): domain Bacteria; phylum Verrucomicrobiota; class Verrucomicrobiia; order Chthoniobacterales; family Chthoniobacteraceae; genus Chth-196. The sequence goes on from JBILKV010000292.1 coordinate 493, forward strand.
ACCCCGCGGCCCGGTTGAATTTGGAAACGCCGCGGAGCCCGTGGGGCGGGTAGCGGACGGAGGCCACCGCCGCCCTCGCTTCCTCCGCGTTGTTCACGTAGGGGACCATGACTCCGTTGGCTCCCAGATCCAGCACCCGTTTGAAACGGGCGGGCTCGTTGTTGGCGATCCGGACGATCGTCGCCGCACTGGAAGCCGAAACGGCGTGCAACTGCTGAAGCAGGGTTTCCTCGGAACCTGGCCCGTGTTCCTGGTCGAGCATCAGCCAGTCAAAGCCGGAGCGACTGGCGACTTCCGCTGCGAGAGGTGATCCGAGGTTGAGAAACGTTCCGGCCAGCCACTGGCCGGCCAGAACCCGTTGGCGGAAAAGGGGGGAGGCGCTCATTGTGGGAGGAACAGTTTGAAGAGCGCCTGGGTGCCGTTGTCCTCCCAACCGCGCGCCGCGACCTGGTCGTACAACTTTTTGGCGGTGGCGAGGCCGGGCAGTTCGAGCTGCATTTCAGCCGCGCTCTCGAGGGCGATGCCCATGTCCTTGATGATGTGCTTGACGTAAAAGCCGGGGGCAAAATCTCCCGACAGGGCGCGCGGCGCGAGCGTGGTGAGCGCCCAACTGCCCGCCGCTCCGCCGCTGATGCTCCCGTGGACGGCGGCGGGATCCAGTCCCGCCTTCTGCGCGTAGGCCAGCGCCTCGCACCATGCCACCATGCCGACGGCCACCGCGATCTGGTTGGCCATCTTGCAGTACTGACCGGCTCCGGCCGCCCCGTGGAGTGCGATGTTTTTGCCCATCAATTCAAACAGGGGCTTGGCCCGTTCGAAGGCCGCGGCTTCCCCGCCGACCATGATCACCAAACGCGCCTCGCGTGCGCCAATGTCCCCGCCGGAAACCGGGGCGTCGAGGGCCGCGATGGAGCGCTTCGACGCCGCTTCGGCGATGCGTTTCGCAAGCAGCGGGCTGGAGGTGGTCATGTCGATCAGAAGCGCGCCGGGCTTGGCGTTTTCAACGATGCCGCCCTCGGCCAGATAGTTTTCTTCCACGTCCTTGGGGAAGCCCAACATCGTGATGACGACGTCGGCGACCGCCGCGGCGGCCCCGGCGGAATCGTGCCAGTGCGCGCCGGCCTCGATGAGGGTCTCGGCTTTCTGGCGGGTGCGGTTGTAGACGTGGACGGAATGGCCCGCGCGCAGGAGGTGTCCGGCCATGCTGCGTCCCATGACGCCCGTGCCGATGAATGCGATGGAGAGAGAAGTGGACATGGTTGAATGTGAGAGGGATGGTTGTCTGGTGGAGTTGGTGTGAGCCGCGGTCAGGGGGCGTTTCTGGCGTGCTGGCGGGAGGTGCCGAGGCCTTCGATGCCCAGTTCCACCACGTCGCCTGTCTTGAGGAACACCGGTTCGGGCTTGATGCCAAGGCCCACTCCGGGGGGGGTGCCCGTGCTGATCACATCGCCGGGCAGCAGCGTCATGAACTGGCTGATGTAGCTCACCAGCTGCGGCACGTTGAAGATCATCTGTGCGGTGGTGCTGTTTTGGAAGGTCTTGCCGTTGACCGTCAGCCAGAGCTTGAGGTTGTGCGGGTCGGGGATTTCGTCCTTCGTGGCCAGAAATGGGCCGATCGGCGCGAAGGTGTCGCAGCTCTTGCCTTTGACCCATTGCCCGCCGCGCTCGAGTTGCCAAGCGCGTTCACTGTAATCGTTGTGGAGAGCGTAGCCGGCCACGTGGTCCATCGCGTCGGCTTCCGAAACATAACCGGCTTTTTTCCCGATGATTACTGCAAGCTCAACCTCCCAGTCGGTTTTCTGCGAGCCGCGCGGGATGAGGACGTCGTCGTCGGGGCCGGAGAGGGCGGAGGTGCTTTTGAAGAAAAGGATCGGCTCGCGTGGCGGTTCCATGCCGGATTCTTTGGCGTGGTCGGCGTAGTTGAGGCCGACGCACACGATTTTGCTGGGCCGCGCGATGCAGGGACCCAGCCGGACCGAGGCATCCACCTCCGGCGAAGCGGCAGCCTGTCTGGCCGCCCAATCGCCGAGACTTGCAAGCCCGTCGCCGCCAAAAAATGCTTCGTCGTAGTCGGAGCCGAACGCTGAGGCGTCGATGCGGCGGCCGTCGGGAAGTAGGAGGCCCGGTTTTTCGTGGTCGGGCTGTCCGAAACGGATGAGTTTCATTGGGGATTTGCGGGTGGGATTTGGAAGGGAGTGGGGAAGGGGATCTGGCGTTGTGTCCTCGGATTGCCTGAGCGCTGCGGGGCTACTCGGCGTTCCAACCGCCGTCGGGGGTGAGGGTCGTGCCGGTGTGGAAAGCGGCTTCGTCGCTGGCAAGGTAGAGGGCCGCGGCTGCGATTTCCTCCGGCTTGCCCATCCTGCCGATGGGCTGGGTGCTGCTCATGTCTTCGTAGGCCTTCTGCGGGTCCGGATACTCCTTGAGCCGGGCGCTGACAAAGGGCGTCTCGACTCGCCCCGGGCAGATCGCGTTGACGCGGATTCCGTCCCGCGCGTGGTCGAGGGCCATGGCGCGTGTCAGACCCACGACGGCGTGTTTGCTCACGGTGTAGGCGAGCCGGTCGCGCACTCCGAAGAGGCCGCCGATGGAGGCGATGTTGACGATGACCCCGTGTTTCCGCGCGAGCATCGAGGCAAAAAACGCTTTCGTCACGTTGAACACGCCCCGGACGTTGACCGCATAAACCCGGTCCATGTCCTCGCCCGTGGTGTTTTCCATCGTGCCCACGTGGCCGACTCCGGCGTTGTTTACAAGAATGTCCAGATGGCCCGCTGCTTCCGCGATCGAGCGGGCGACGTCCTCGCATCGGCCGGTGTCCAGGACGTCCAGCGGCAGGAACGTCGCTCGTTGTCCGGCGGCCGCGATCCGTTCCGCGGTGGCCGTGCCCGCCGCGGCGTCGCGGTCGGTGACGAAGACCCAGGCGCCTGCCCGGGCGAAGGTTTCTGCGATGGCGGCACCGATCCCGGAGCCGGCGCCCGTGACAAGCGCGGTCTTGTTGCGGAGTGAGAACATATTTTTCAAAAGGGAGTTGGAGCGGGGGCGATTCTCCTACGGCGACGGATCACGCGGGCATGCAGGCCGGACCGACGGGTTCGAAGCTCTTATACACGATCGAACACTCCTGGTGGCCAAGCGATTCACTCGCCGTCTGCCCGCCGCCAGCGACCTCCAGGATCTTGTCGTAAATCTCGTTGCCGACCTCCTCCAAAGTCGCCCCACTCTCGAGAATCTTCCCGGCGTTGATGTCCATGTCATCGCTGAGGCGGCGGTAGGTCTCCGGGTTCGCGCAGATCTTGATCACGGGCGAAATGGCAGAGCCCACTACTGAACCGCGGCCCGTTGTGAAGAGCGTGATGTGCGAACCGCACGCGATGAGTTCGCCGATCTCCTGAACGTCACTGATGTTGGGAAAGCCCCAACGGATCTCCCCGTCGGGAACGACATCCAGCAGGTAAAGGCCGCCGCGGGTCGGCACATCGCCGGGTTTGAGGATACCGTCGATGGGGGAGTTCCCGCTTTTGCAGTAGGCGCCCATTGATTTTTCCTCCTGGGTGGTGAGGCCTCCTTCGGCATTGCCGGGCGCGAAGCTGCCGTGTCCCAGCGCGGTGTAGTAACGGGCCGCTTTGTCCACGCAGGCGACCAGTTCGGGCGCCAGGTCAGGCCGCGCCGCACGCGCTGCCATGATCGCCTCGCAACCAATCAGTTCGCCGGTCTCCTCAAATATGGTGACGGCGCCCTCGGCAATGAGCCGGTCGAAGGCGCGGCCAACGGCCGGATTGGCCGTGATGCCGCTGGTGGCGTCGGACCCGCCGCAAACCGTCCCGATCACAAGGTCGCTCACGCCCATTTCCGCGGTTGGAGTGGACGCAAGCTGCTCGAGGGCCTCACGGATCCAGCGGTGACCTTCCGCAATGGTTTTGCGCGTACCGCCCGTCTGTTGGATGACCACCGCGCCAGCCGG
>JBILKV010000293.1:0-4451 GCA_044376515.1 Chthoniobacteraceae bacterium
TTGGTGGCCATCGTGCACAAGGCGATGCAGCGCGATCCCGCCTTGCGCTACCAAAACGTCGAGGCTTTGCAGTCCGACATCGTTGCCTTCCAGAACGGTTTCGCCCCCTCGGCGGAGCAGGCCGGTTTTCTGCGTCAACTCCAGCTGCTTCTCGGGCGCAGGCGCCGCGAGGCGGTTTTGGTGGGCTGTTTTCTGGTCATCTCCCAGTTGTTACTGGCCTATTTTTTGAACTGGATCGCCGCCGACCGGAAAATGCTCCGCCAAAACGAGCGGACGCTGGCTTCCAAAAATCTCGAGCTCAACACCACCAACCAGCGCCTCGAGCAAATTGTCTACCAGCTCCGCAACACCGCCGAGCGCAACTACCGCGATGCCGGCACCCTCCTTCTGGAGAAACGCTCCAGCCAGGCGCTTGCGCAGATTAACCTCGCGCTCGTGGGCGTCACCGATTCCCCGAAAATGCAGGCCCGCTATCTGATCGTCCGCGGCCATGCCAACACCCAGTTGGGGTTCTACACGCAGGCCCTCGACGACTACCGGCAGGTGGCCACCATCGATCCCAACGCGCTGCCCTTTGCGGAAATCGAAGCGGACCTTGTTCGGGCGCTTGAGGACGGCTTCCGCCCGCCGGAAGGCTGGCCCTGGGAGAAAAAGGGCCTGCCGGCGCCCGGTCCGCGCGGAAAAAACCTTCCTCGAAACCAACCCCAGTTGCCCCCTGCAGACCGCCAGCGCCTCCTCGAACCTCTCGGCAACTGACCCCACTTCGAAACAAAACGTCCCAGCAGGTGGACTAGGAACCCCGCAACCACAACGTTTTCAGCCTTTTGACTGAGAATGTTTTTTTCTCGGTTTATGGAAACGACCGAGCGTGGGGCGCGTTTCCCAACAATGAGCTGATTCTTGACGCTGCTCCTGGCGGATCTGGTAACGGGCGTCTTCAACTGAAAGGCCATCGTTTCGCTGCCAAGTCTCACTCGCTCCGCCTTGAGCTGACCCAGACCAAGAGGGTACCCAACATTGATGTGGGCCTTGTTTTAAAACGATGATCTCCTCCGAGCAAACGCCCGCACAGACTCCGCGTGGTAGCCCGTCATCGTGACGGGTCGCGCTGTGGACGACGGGACGACAGATGGAAAGCTGTGCGGGTCGAGCCGCAAATGCAATTTGGTCTCCCATCCCGGCTTGGATTCTTCCGAGGGAATCAACGGGCGTGTCGTTGTATGGGTCACGCCCCCAGACTACATCATGGTCTGTTGGAAGTATCTCGAAGGTAACGATCAAGGCTATTGCCTCGCGCGTACGTTCAGTGAGCCACAGACCTGACGCATGTCGCCTAAACCCACGGGCGGCAGACTTGCAAAGTGCGTGCTCGTGGAGTCTTACGCGGGCGCTGAGTGTCTGGCGATAATGTGCAGACACCAGTGCCTGCGTAAAATCCTTGCTCAACCCGGATGCCAAGCGGAGCGCCTCGAGAGGTTCGCGGGGGAAGGCGAGCTGCTTCTTGTCGCAACCCTCCAGCAGGCTTGGCGTTTGCTGCAGCCGTACCAACCGAGGACCGAGGGATAAATAAGGAAGGTAGTGAGTCCAAACTGCTGCAAAGCAATTGTTTGCGAGCAATGTTTCCGAGTCGTAACTTAAATGACGTCAACTTGTTGCGGTAAATAAATGGCCGAGTACCGCCCGACCTCGTAAACCGATCGGCGCCGCCATGAGACGCATCACCTCTTTCATCCTCGCCGGTCTGCAGGCAGTCACAATTCACGCCGCGCCACTTTTCCGGACCGGCACTGGTGATGTGGAACAGCAGTCCGGATTAGACGGTTACATCAACCTCGGGTTGCAGGGCGTCGCGCGGATCCCGGCAGCGCAACTCGACGCGTTCGGTGAGACATTCGGCTCCGTTTCAGGCCTTCAGATCTCGAACTGGAGAGTGACTCCGAGCGGTTATGCGGGCACTTTCCTGACGCTACCGGACCGCGGATACAATGCCGGGGCCGTGTACTCGGACTATCGAGCGAGAGTCCAGCAGGTGGACTTTTCCTTTACCCCGTACACCGGCACAGCGCAGGCGTCTCCAGCCCAGAGCCAGTTCACGCTGAACTACATGGGAGGGTTTTTGATCCGGGAAGCCGGCGGAACGGCTAACACGACGGGAGCCCTCCCCACCTCCTCTGTTGCGCTGCAGGTGGGTTCTGTCACAAGCGGCATTGTGCCAACTACGGCGGGCGGAAAAATCGCCTTTGATGCTGAAGGGATGGCTCTCTTCAAGGATGGGTCGGGCTACATTACCGATGAGTACGGGCCCAATATTTATTACATCAAAGACGGTCAAATCGGAGCGGTGATTAATCCGCCGGCTTCGGCCATGCCCCGGGCAACCGGGGGCACATTGTCGTTCACAACCAACAGTAGCGGCACGTCGGCCGTGGACCCCACCTCAGGACGCCGGTCCAACCAAGGCATGGAGGCGGTGGCGATCACTCCGGACGGCAGGACACTCTTTACGATGCTGCAAAGCGCTACGATGCAGGATTCTGTGAGCGGAGCACAGAACCGGCAGTTCACACGTCTGTACAAATACGACGTTTCTCAAAGTCGAAGCAACCCGGTCCTGACCGCGGAGTACGTCGTCGAGTTGCCGCGTTTTAATGACACCAAGGCGGACCAAACCGGACTGCTTCCGAACCGGGTGGCGGCCCAGAGTGAGATCGTCGCCTTGGACGGTGAAAGACTCCTGTTGCTGTCGAGGGACGGCAATGGCAACGGAAACTCAGGCGTGACGCCCGCGGTGTTCAAGGCGGTGATGTTGATGGATCTCAGCAAGGGAAGCCCAACCAACATTGCCTCCCTCGATGCGACGGCAGCCTACTCCGTGATCGCGGGTTCGGTTTCATCCCCGGTAACCTCCGGCACCGCAACCCTCACCGACACCACCGCGAAACTGAATCCCGCCATCACTCCAGTCAGCCCAGTCCAGTTTCTAAACCTCATTGGGCAGAGTCAGCTTTCCAAATTTGGCCTCAATACAAACGACGGCTCGGCTGCCAACCCCCGGTCGGCTGCCTCCCTGAGTGAAAAGTGGGAGGGCATGGCTCTTGTATCCGCATTGGATCCCGCAAAACCAAACGACTATTTTCTCTTCGTCGGCAACGATAACGACTTCCTCACGAGCAATCTCAAGATGAAGTCGACGACCGGGTCCATTTCCACAACCGCCGGTCCATTCGGCGCGAGTGTCGAAAACGACACCATGTTTCTGGCGTACCGTTTGACGTTGCCTGCCGGCGCCCTGGACAAGTCGATTCTCACGATCGGATCGGCCGCGGTCTCTGCATCCATGGCGGGACTTAACATCGTCGATACCGGGAGCGGCCTTGCGTCGGGGACCTCCACATACGGGATTTCCGGGTCTACGCTTCTCATTCCAGGGTCGCTTGCGGTGAGCCGCCCGATTGATGTCGGTCTAGACGGCGGAGGGCTGAACCTGCTCGGCCACAGCGTTGTATTGAACGGCTCGGTGAGTGGGGCTGGCGCTCTCACCGTCTTTGGGACTTCCCCGAGTGCGCGGTTGGCGCTTGCGGGCAACAACAGTTTCGGTGGTGGCCTGGAAATCAACGCGGTGCGTGTGGAAGCCTCCAAGGCTGAGAATCTGGGCAGCGGCCAGATCAATCTGAACGCGGGCGCGGTTTTGTCTCTTTTGCAGTCGGGGACTTACTCCCAAGACGTCGGCCTCTACGTCGGGGGTGGGAAAATTGAAGTGGCGCACGCAAGGGAAGTTCTGTGGACCGGTTCCCTGACGGGTACCGGAACGCTTGCCAAGACAGGTGCCGGCAACCTCGTGCTGAACGGCGCTGGCTCGTTCCCCGGTGGAGTCATCGTGGAAGAAGGTCAACTGGCCTTGGCAGCCTCTAGTGTGACTCAAGGTGACACGCTGGTCGCCTCGCCGGTGGGCGTGGGAACCCTTGCTGTCAAGGGAGGTGCGACACTGGCTTTTGCGGAGCAGGGCATTCACCTCCTCAACCCGGTCCGCTTCCATCCCGGCGCCAACGTCGCTGCTCCGGTGTTGCTGAGCCTTGGCGAGAACCTCGTGGATCTCGCGGGCCCCGTCGATGCCACCGCTCCAGTTGAGATCCGCGGCGCTCCCGGGTCGGCACTCACTTTCTCCGGAACGACCTCCTTCGCTGGTGACCTTTCAGTGCAAGGTGGCACTGTTCGCCTTACAGCGTCACTGGCGAAGGCGCCCGGGGCGATCACCCTTCGGTCGGGTGGCGGGTTGCAAGCACTCGGTGACCTGGAAGTTTCCTCATTAATCGTCCTTCAGGAGCGGGGGCTTCTGGACGGCGGTGAGAGCGTCTTCTCTCTAAGCGGCGAGATCACCGGCGCCGGCAGCTTGCGCATCGCTGGGAGTCCCTTCGGAACCGTGCGCCTCGAAGGTCTCAACACCTACACAG
>JBILKV010000019.1:0-37728 GCA_044376515.1 Chthoniobacteraceae bacterium
AGCCATGGCACCATCCATCGCTGGTGCGCCAGACATGGAGGGTGCGCCAGACATGGAGGGTGCGCCAGACATGGAGGGTGCGCCAGACATCGAAGGAGAATCCAAGCCGGGAATGGTTCCCGCGGACATGGAGGCGGGCGCAGGGGCGCCCAAACCAGGAATCGATGCTCCTCCACCCATCCCGCTCAACGCCGCACCGCCGTCCAGTCCCGAGTCTAAACGCAACGCAGGCGAGTCGGTCCCCATCTTGTCCGCACCCGCCTTCTCGCTTCTCTGGGTGGCCATGCGTAAGCGCTCGGTCTCCCGTTTTTCCTTTTCAATGTCGGCCTGTGCGAAGGCGACCTGTTCCAATGGCTCGAACCTGTAGCCTCTTTGAACCACTGTCTTGCCCCCCGCCTGTTTGGTCACCAGAAACTGCGTCTTCTCATACGAGTACGACCTCGAGTAAACCGTGTCGCAACTGGTCAGCCCCAAAAGAAGCGGGCACAGCAGCAGGGCGGAGGCGGGCCTAAGGGGAAAGTTCATGGAGCCATGATCCCACAGAGTTGGCGCGGGTCAACTGCGGTTTTTTGGCCACAGCATCCCGCCGCACACCAACAAAAGGACCCAGCGCGGCGTTGCAGAGTGCTACCGTCCTTTTTCCTGAAAGCCACGCAAGCCCGGGGGCCCACCAAGTCCCCCTGCCAGTCGTGGGACACCTCAAACCGAGCGAAAACCGTATCGCGTGCCAAGGGCCAGACAATCGGCGGCGGAACGCAGCCCGCCGGTGCAGGTTTCCTCCGAGAGGTTCGCCGCAGCGGCGCAAACCCCCAACTGAAGCTGCTCCTGAACGGGCTTGTTTTCGTGCCAGCCGAGCAGCACGCCGGCGGTGAAGGCGTCGCCGGCGCCGGCTGCTCCCTTGATGTAGCCCTCAGGCAGGATGACGCTGCCCTGCTGGGTCCATTCGTGTTCCCGGCTCAGGGCGCAGCCTCCCTCCGGAAAGTGGACCAACACCCGCTCCCGCACTCCCGCCTCCAGAAGCACCTCCATCGAGGCACGCAACGCCCCCCGGTCCAATCCATCGGCGGTCCGGATGGTGTGGCCGGTCACCCGGCCCGCCTCAAATTCGTTCATAATACAGTAGTCGGCGTACTTGATGGCCGGCAGCACAATCCGGGCAAAGCGTTCGCTGTCCTCGCTGACGACGTCGATGGAGGTCTTGAGCCCGGCGGCTTGGGCGCGCGCCAGCACGCGGGCCGCCACCGTCCCATATTCCGGGCAGGGCTCGTCCATTCCGTCCAGAAGGAGCAGGTAGCCCAGATGCAGGATCCGTGCGGAGGTGCGGGTAAAATCAAAATGGCCGTCGCCCAGAAGCGCGTTTGCACCCCGAGCATGGAAAAAGGTTCTGCGCCCGGTGCCCTTGACCGTCATCACGTCGGTGTAGCTCGTTGGGGCCGCGGAGGTGGTTTGCAAGGCCTGCGTCAGGATTCCCAACTGCTTGCACGTCTGAAGGATAAAAGCACCGTGTTCGTCGCTCCCGACGAGTCCCAACGCCTCCAGCGGAAACGGAGCGCCCATCATGGCCAGATCCACCAGAACGTTGAAGGGGGATCCGCCCGTGCCGCGCGCTTCGCTGGTGATGTTGGCCAGCGCGTCCTGCTGCGGCCAAACATCAATCATTTTGACTGCATCCACAATCCAGTTGCCAGCTGCGAGGATTCCGAAGGGTTTGCTCATCATAAAACGTGAAATAAAAACGGATCGCGCGGGAAACTCCAGCCTAGGAGGACTGCTTGACCCGTTCAATTTCAGCCCCCAGGCCCGCGAGTTTTTCGTCTATCATCTCGTAACCGCGGTCGATGTGGTAGACGCGGTTGACCTCGGTGAGGCCCTCAGCCACCAATCCCGCCAGCACCAGCGCGGCGGAGGCCCGCAGGTCGCTGGCCATCACCGGCGCACCACTCAGACCGGCGACTCCCGTGATCCGGGCCGTCGCGCCGTCGAGCGCTATTTCGGCCCCCATGCGCTTCAGTTCAGAGACATGCATAAAACGCTGGGGAAAAACTGTTTCCGTCACAAGACTCTCGCCGTCCGCGCGGCTCAACAGCGCGCACATCTGCGCCTGCATGTCGGTGGGAAAGCCCGGATAGGGTTCGGTGATGAGCTGCAGCGGGCGGGCGATCATCCCCCCCCTGAGCGTGATGGTGTCCTTCTGCACCGCCAGTCCGCACCCGGCGTCGGCCAGAGCGTTGAGCACCGCGTTGAGATGTTCCGCATTGACCCTGCGCAGGGTGACCTCCGTTCCGGCGAGCGCGGCGGCCACCAGAAATGTTCCCGCCTCGATCCGGTCGGGAATGACCGCGTGTTCTGCACCGTGCAGTTCCCTGACCCCCTCCACAGTGATCCGACGCGTGCCCGCACCCTCGATTTTCGCGCCCATCTTGAGGAGGAAGTTGGCCAGGTCCACGACTTCCGGTTCCGCGGCCGCCCCTTCGATGACCGTCGTTCCCTGAGCCAGCGTGGCGGCCATGAGCACGTTGTCCGTGCCCAGCACGGTAGGCCCCTGGCGTCCCTCCAAGTTCATGGTGGATCCGCGCAACTCATCGGCAAACACCTTCACGTCGCCCGCCTCCACGCGGCAGGCGGCGTTGAGGGCACGAAATCCCCTCAAGTGCAAATCCACGGGGCGATCCCCGATGACGCACCCCCCGGGAAGCGACACCCGCGCCTCCTTGTGCCGACCCAAAAGCGGCCCAAGCACGCAGATGGACGCCCGCATCTTGCGCACGATTTCGTAGGGAGCCGTGGTCTGCACCTTCTCCGCCTGAATCGTGACGGTCCCGCTCGCACGCTCCACCTGCGCTCCCAGATGCGAGAGGATCTGCAGCATGTAATGAATGTCGCTCAGATCCGGGACCGAATGGATGATGCACGGCTCACGCGTGAGCAGGGTCGCCGCCAGAATCGGCAGCGCCGAATTTTTCGAGCCGCTGATCTTGACGCAGCCGGAGAGGGGGCGGCCGCCACGGACGATAATCTTATCCATACGATGCGAAGAGGAAACGGTTGCGGCCCGAGTAGTCAGCTTCCGGCGAAATCAAATGGTAACCCGCCGCGGCAAGGGCGGCCGCCAGCGGACCGGACTGGTCATGGCCGATCTCAAGCGCCAGAAGCCCCCTGAGAAAAGGGCGCGCCTCCAGAATCAAGGCGCGGATCAGGACCGTCCCGTCGGGTCCCCCGTCGAGGGCAAGCACCGGGTCATGCTGGACTTCGCGCGCCAACCCCGGAATTTCGGCGGTGGGGATGTAGGGCAAGTTGGCCACCACCAGACCAAACTCCCCCGCCAGCGGCCCAAACAACGAACCCTCGTGGAAGCCGACCCGCTGCTCCAATCCGAGGGCGAGCGCGTTCTCCGCAGCGAGGCCAAGCGCGGACGGAGAAACATCCACCGCATGCACCTCGGCTTCGCTCCAGTGCGCGGCGAGGCTCAATGCCAATACCCCGCTCCCGGTGCCGACGTCCACCAGACGCGCCGGGGGCACTGGGTGCCGGTCCAGAATTTTCTGCGCGAACAGTTCGGTCTCCGGCCGGGGAACCAGCGCCCGCGCGTCCGTCTTGAAGCTCCGGCCGAGAAATTCGACGCTGCCAAGCAAATGCTGCAGGGGCTCGCCTGCAGCCCTCCGCCGCACCAAATCGCGCAGGGGCCCCAGCTCGGATTCGCCCAGCGGCCGGTCAAATTCAAGATAGAGATCCATGCGCTGCTTTTTGCCCAGCACATGGGCGAGTAGGTGCTCGATGTTCAGGCGGCCGTTCTCGACACCGGCCTTTTCAAAGTAGGCAGCCGTGGACTTGAGGACTTCAAGGACGCTCTTCATCGGTTCACATGCGGCGTTGCCTCGGCGCGTTGGATCAACCCGGCCGCGTCAGGAATGCTGCGCCCCGGCGGCCTCCGCGAGCCGCTCCTCGATGTCAGCCGACTGCAGCGAGCTGAGCATCTCCCCGATTTCCCCCTCCATGAAACGGTCCAGGTTGTAAAGCGTCAGGCCGATCCGATGGTCCGTCACCCGGTTTTGCGGAAAATTGTAGGTGCGGATCTTTTCCTCGCGGCCGCCGGTGCCCACCTGGCTTTTGCGTTGGGCCGCGTACTTCTCGGCTTCCTCGCGCTGTTTGCGTTCCAGAAGGCGGCTGCGAAGGATTTGGAGGGCCTTTTCCTTGTTCTTCTGCTGGGAACGTCCGTCCTGGCAGCGCACGATCATGCCAGAGGGCAGGTGCATTACCTGAACGGCCGAATCGGTCGTGTTGACCCCCTGACCGCCCGGCCCGCCCGCCCGGCACACCTCAATCCGGAGGTCGTCCGGTTTGAGCTCAAAATCGACCTCCTCCGCCTCGGGCAACACGGCGACGGTGGCCGTGGAGGTGTGGATGCGCCCCTGCGCCTCGGTGGCCGGAACGCGCTGGACGCGGTGGACACCGCTCTCGTAGCGCAGCTTCCGGAAGACCCCTTCCCCAGTGGCCTTGAAGATGATTTCGCGCATTCCGCCCAGCTCGTTCGGACTGGCCTCCAGAGGCTCGATCTTCAGTCCGTTGGCCTCGGCGTAACGCTGGTACAAACGGGCCAGATCGCCCGCGAAAAGGGCCGCTTCGTCCCCGCCGGTCCCGGCGCGAATCTCGACGATGGCGTCCCGGTCGTCGTTGGGATCCGGCGGAAGCAGGGCGACCTGAGTCTCCTTTTCAAGCGACACGAGTTTCTTTTCCAGCTCAGGAAGCTCCATCTGGGCCATCTCGGCCATCTCGGGATCCGTGCCGGTGGCCAGGAGGGAGGCGTCCTCAAACTCGGTGCGGGTTTTCTGCAGGGCCTGCCAGAGCGCCAGTAACTCCTTCAGGCGGGTGTGCTCCCGGAGAATTTCCCTGGCGCGCTTGGGGTCATCGTACAGGTCGCCGGCTGAAACCAGCTTTTCGAGTTCCTCGAAGCGTTCGCGTTTACGGGCGATGAGTGGGCCGAAATCCATGAAAAACGGGAGTAACTGGGCGGGAACAAGACAGCGTGGTCGGGGTAGTCCAGCGCTTGGGGTACCTCAAACAAAAACGGTGAAGGCGACAAAGCGCGCCTTCACCGTCCTGAAAATAAACAAGAGTCCGGCTAGATCTTTTTGCGACGCAGCGTGGGGGTGGCCGAGTAGCGCTTTGAGAACTTTTCGATCCGGCCCGCCGTGTCCACAAACTTCTGTTCCCCCGTGAAAAACGGGTGGCAGGCGGCGCAGATACCTATCCGCAGGTCCTTGCGGGTGGAACGGGTCTGATAACTGGTCCCGCACGCGCATTGGATGTGGGTCTGTTCGTAGCGGGGATGGATGTCGGCTTTCATGACTTCAAAAAATGGGAACAAAAAATTGGACCGCGAGGGGGGTAGAACACTACTCAGGCTTGGCCGGCGGGCAATAAAAAACACGCCCCACAAACCACCTTTCCTCGGGAACGCCCCGACGCGCTCCCGACCGTTGGCAAAAGCAGGATTGGCGCTATGGTGAAAGAATGCAAAATACCCTTCTAAAAACTGCAGTGTCGGCTTTCGCGGTGCTCGCCTGGGCGGGGCTGGCAGGAGACACAGCGTTCGCAGCCAAACCCGGCTGGCTGGACAATTTTGAAGCGGCTAAGAAGCAGGCGGCCGCGGAAAAAAAGCACGTCCTCCTGGATTTCACGGGGTCCGACTGGTGCTCTTGGTGCGTGAAAATCGACAAGGAGATATTCGCCAAAGCTGACTTTAAGGAATTCAGCGCGGCGCATCTGGTGCTGTTGGAGCTGGATTTCCCAACAGGCAAGGAGCAACCGGCCGAACTCAAGTCCCAGAACCAGGCTCTCCAGAGGCAGTACAAAGTGGAGGGCTATCCGACCCTGGTGCTGCTCGATCCGGCGGGCAAAGAGGTGACCCGTTGGGTCGGCTTCAAACCGACGCTGCTGCCGGAGATCCGAAAAATCACGGGGAACAAGTAGGAGCCCGCCCTGCGTGTACAACTCCCGCCGGGCGGGAGCCCTTGCAGGACCGCGCGGGTTCGGCACGTCGCCAAGCCGCCGCGCTCCCCGCCGCGCCTGCACGGGGCCACTGACAGAAAGACGTTCCCTTCGAACAAAACGGGCCCCAGCCTCCCTCGGATGACAACCAATCCCAGCGCGCAACTCAGAGCCCACTACCAACAGTTGAGGCGGTTGAGCTGTGGGGATTTGTGGTCCCGTGAAGTCCCCCTGTTCGACGCCGCCCCCTCTGGAGAGCGGATGCGGTTGGTCGGGGTGGTCCGCGCGGTCGGGGTGGTCTTTTCAGAATCCGGCTCACCGGCGGAAAAACATCAGGCACGCCTCTGGCTCCGCGGCCTGCTCGCCGACCCGGTGGAGAAGGTAAGGCGCTATGCGATGGCAGCCCTCCCCAAACTCGGGGCTGGGGAAACGGAGGAACGCGAGCTGCTCTCGCTCGCGGCGAACGCGGCAAGCGAGAGGGAGCAAAAGGCGCTCGCCCAGACCCTGAATCGCATCGGCGGCAAGGCCACCCTCGAGGCTGGTTCTGCGGGTCAGGGGGGCCGCCTCGCCGTTTCGGTGCAGCGGGTGCAGGCAAACGTCGCCCGCAAGGACGGTGCCGGGTCTCTGGCCATGGGGGCTACCTTGCGCAGGCTGGAAGGCGTCCGGGTGGTGCTGCGGTGCCGGGCCGGGCTCGCGCCCTTTGTGGTTCAGGAGATCGAGCAGTCCGCGCAGGCAAAGGCGCTTTTCCGCATCGGACGTCAGGAGGCGGAGAGCGTGGAGCTCATTCCGCAAAAGGTTTTTTCGCTGAACGATCTGTACGCATTCCGATGCTTTGGCACGCTCGTTTTCCCGCTGGGCGAACTGCCCCGTCGGGAGGAGGCCGGCTCCCGCTTGGACGCACCGGCCTTGGCCTCCCTGATTGCCTCGGGACACGCCCGTCACATCATGCATTCCTTCACCAAGGGACCGGTGCGTTACCGGCTCGAATTCGCCGCGCGCCGGGCCGGGCCGGGTCTCGCGGCCGAGGTGGCGGGCCACGTTTTCGAAGCCGCACCCATCCTGTTAAACGACCCGCGCCAGGCCCTTTGGGAGGTCGTTGTCCGCGAGAGCGCGGCGGCCACGCGGGTGGAACTCTCCCCTCGACTCCGTCCCGACCCGCGCTTTGCCTACCGCCGCGGGGACGTGCCAGCAGCTTCGCATCCGCCTCTGGCGGCGGCAATGGCGCGCCTTGCCGGGGTGGGCGCCTCCGGGGTGGAAAAAGTGTGGGATCCCTTCTGCGGCTCCGGGCTGGAGTTGGCCGAATGCGCGTTGCGCGGCGGCGAAGGTCTGTTTTTTGGAACGGATCTGGACCCGGCGGCCGCCTCCGTCGCGAGCCTCAACTTTGCCGCTGCGACGCGGGGGCGCACGGATTTGCGGGCCCGTTTCGTGGCGTGCGACTTCCGGAAAGCGGAGTCTCACGCGGGCCTAGCCGATTTGAGGGCCCTTTCGCTGATGGTCTGCAACCCGCCCCTCGGCAAGCGCGTCCCCGTCGGTGATTTGCGGGCGATGGTGCGGTCGCTTTTCGCCCTGGCCGCCCGTCTCCTGCAGCCGGGCGGGCGCCTCGTGTTTGTGAACCCGGTTCACATGGAACCCGAGGCGGGAATGTTCAAACTTGGATTCAGACAGACGGTGGATCTTGGATTTGCCCACCTGCCGCTGGAGAAATGGATCCGGCGCGAACCAACCAAAAACCGCCCGCCTTCCGGGCCAAGGGACTAAGACGATGCGCACGCTTGGAAATTTCATCTGGCTGGTTTTTGGCGGCTTGTGGAGCGGGTTGCTCTGGTATGTGGCCGGAGGGCTCGCGGCACTGAGCATCGTGGGGCTCCCCTGGGCACGCGCCTGTTTCTTGCTGGGCAGCTTCACGCTCTGGCCCTTCGGCCGGGAGTTGGTGGACCGCCGCTTCGTGACGGGCAAGGGAGACCTGGGCACTGGCTGGTTGGGCATGCTGGGGAACGTCATCTGGTTTTTGTGCGTGGGCTGGACGCTTGCCGTGGCGCATCTGGCGGGGGCGCTTGCCTCGGCGGCGACAATCATCGGACTGCCTTTTGCGCTGCAGCACATCAAACTGGCGCTCGCCTCCGTGGCCCCGATTGGTAAGGAAGTCGTCGCGGCCCGCTGAAGTCATGGAGGGGTTGGAACAGCGGATGCAGCGGGATCTGGAGGAGATCGGCCGGACCTTCATGCCATTTGGCAAGCATGGGCCGGCACACCACCCGCCCCACGGCGTGCCCATTTACGACCTGCCCGTGGAATACTTGGCGTGGTTCGCCGCCAAGGGCGGTTTCCCGAGGGGCCGCCTCGGGGTGCTGCTGCAAATGGTCCACCAGATGAAGGTGGACGGATTGGATCCCATCTTCGACGTCCTGCGAAGGGCGCGGGGGGGACGCACCCGTCTGCGGAAACCCATCAGGCGGGAGCACGAATTTCCCCATGGCGAAAGCGGTGAAAACGGGTAAACTTTGGAGACGGTTGGGGGGGTGGAGCGGAGGCGTTGGGAGGCGGGACGCGGAAGATTTTTTCTGGACATGCAAGAAAAATCAGAATTTTGAACATCTCTGGCCCGATCCATGCTTGCGCCCTCTGCGGGGCTGGTTAAGGTAGTCGAAATGTCGAGCCTTTCGCAAACACAGAGCCTGTCCCAGACGCAGGTCCTGGCACCCCAGTTGCAGCAGAGCCTGCTTATTTTGCAGGCGCCTGTCTTGGAGTTGCGGAACTTGATCCAGCAGGAAATCCAGACGAACCCGACGCTGGAGGAGGAATCCGTGGAGCCGAGCCTGGAGGACAAGCAACGCGAGCACGAGGAGTTTCAGGAGGAGTTTGAGCGGCTGGCCAAACTGGACGAAGAGTGGCGGGATTACATGGCGCAGAACACCGGCTATGCGGGCCGTTCCGCCGACGAGGAGGAGAGACGCCAGTTCTTCTTCGACTCGCTGGTGCGTGAGGAAACCCTCCAGCAACACCTCCTTGAGCAGGTGAGCAGCTCGGACCTGCCTCCGGAAGAACGGAAGGTGGCGGAACTGGTCATCGGCAACATCGACGACCGGGGTTTTCTGCAAACCACCCCCGAGGAGATCGCGCTGACCAGCGGCGTGGAACTCCAACACGTAGAGCGGGTGCTCGAAACCGTGCAGACCTTCCACCCGGTCGGCGTGGGCGCCCGGGATTTGCGCGACTGCCTGCTCATCCAACTGCGGCGTCTCGGCAAGGAAAACACTCTGGAGTGGCGGATCGTGGACCGTTTTCTCGACGATCTTGGCAAGCGGCGTTTCCCGGAGATCGGCCGCCGGCTTTCCACCACCGCCGAGCAGGTCCAGCGGGCGGCAAACTTTATTTCAACCCTCGATCCCAGGCCCGGACAGCTCTTCGCAGCAGATCCCAACAACTACGTCCTGCCGGATGTTTCCGTGGAGCGGTCCGACGGGGAATGGGTGGTCGTGTTGAGCGGAGACCAGATTCCGCACCTACGCATTTCAAACACCTACAAGGACTTGATGACGCGGGAGGGCAGCGGGACAGAGGTCAAAGACTACATCCGCGACAAGATCCGGAGCGGAAAATTCCTGATAAAGAGCATCCATCAGAGACAGCAGACGATCGCAAACATCGCCAACGAGATTGTGAAACGGCAATCCTCCTTCCTTGAAAACGGCCCCAGCGCACTGCGTCCGATGACCATGGTGCAGGTGGCCGAAACGGTGGACGTTCACGAAACCACGGTGAGTCGCGCGATCTCTGGCAAGTACATCTCGACCCCCCACGGGGTATTCGAAATGAAGTACTTTTTCACCCCGGGCTACCAGACCTCCGATGGGGGAACCCTTTCCAACACCAGCGTCAAAGGTGAGATCGCCGATCTGGTGCGCAACGAAAACCACCGCAACCCGCTCAGCGACAAGGAAATCGTCGAATACCTCTCGAGCCGCGGCATCCCTATCGCGCGGCGCACGGTGGCCAAGTACCGGGCCGAGCTGAACATCCTTCCTTCAAACATGCGCAAGCTCTACTGAGCCGCCCCTGTCCGCCCCTGTCCGCCCCCGTCCGCGCGTTTGCCTCCACTCCTCTCCACCAATGAAGGTCGCCGAAATGTTTCCCCAGCGAAAGGTGCGGTCCCGGGTTTTTGCGCGGCTGTCTGAGCGGGCTTCCGCATTCACACTCGTGGAGTTGGTCATGGTGATGGCCATCATGCTCCTGGTGATGGGGTTTGCCGCCCCCAGCGTCGTCGGCATTCTCAAGGGGAAAAAAATCGAGCAGGCGCTCTCGGCCGTCACCGGCCTGCTTGAGCAGGCGCGGATGGATGCCACCACCCAGAACACCTACATCTGGACGGGTTTTCTTAATGTCGCTGCCAGGGATGCCGGCTCGGGGGTGGACGAGCTGTGGATGATGACCTTCCGCGGCCGTGCCGGGGAAAGCCGGATTCCAGCGACTGCTGACGACATCCTCCCGGTGAGCACCTTGCAACGGGTCGAAGGGGTCAACGTGGTCGAGACTGATACCCTGGCCGACGCGGTGAAGGCGCTCCTGCCGACGCCGATGAAGGACGTTGCGTCTGCCGTCAAAAGTAGCACAAAGATCACCTGGAAGGGCACGACCGCCACCGGCCCGAGGGACTTCGAACGGTTGCTGCTCTTTACCCCGCGTGGAGAGGCCCTTTGGGAAACAGGTTCTCCAACCACGCTTCCCCTTTCAGAGCCCAACTTTATCATTGGGCTGGCCCGCACTCAGAACGGGGTGCCGGTGCCCGCTGACAAGGACATGGCCTTCGTTTCGGTGGCCGGCGTCACCGGCCGCGTGAACGTGGGGCGGCCTTGATCTGAACACCGCTTCCGTGCTGTCCCGCCGCGAGCGCCTCCTTGAGCGCCACCGGAAGCGAACGCGGGCCCGCACCGCCCAGCGCGGCGTCGACGTCCTCAAGGCGCCGGATCAGGTCGACCACCTCCCGTCTCTTGTAAGGGCCACCCGCCGCCCCGCAAAAATGGGTCCGGCAGCCAAAAGGCCGAGCCTCATAGATCTGGCACAGGCCGGTTTTCGCGTCCAACACCGGACAGGTTCCGTCCGCTTTCCGGGCAAGCTTGGTGTGGCCAGCCTTCCGAAGGGCCGTTGCCGCGACGAGGGCCTCTCCTTCGGTCAGGTAAGGAACCTCTCCGGTGAGCGCGAACTGGCAGCACTGCGTTCTGCGGATGCACTGTCGCTCGACGGGCCGCTGTTCCAACTCCGCGTAAACCGCACGCACTTCGCTGGCGGCATCGGACTGGGTGAGGAGGGTCTTGCGGGGTGTGGACATGTCCCCACCTTAACCCCGAACGCCGATCTACCGGAAACAAAACGGCGCTCACGCGGGGCCGCTGCGGCTGCGAGGCCCCGTTGTACCAAGTCTAAAAAATAACTGGAGCAAAGGCCGTCCTGAAACTCATCGGGCGCGCGGTGCTCACGGACCGCACCGGGAGCGAGGGCGTCCCCCCTGCGTTTCAGGAGGCAGGTGAGATGCCTGCGCCCCGGATAAAGACCCGGGACCCAGCACCCGTTTGAAATGCTCCGGAAATTTTCAAAAAATGGTATTACAACAACAAACGGCCCTACGGTTCCCGCTCCTTCATATCGCGGCGTGACCTTCTATTTTTTCGGGTGAACCCTTCCACACGGCGCATCAGGGCCGCGAAGGAATCCTTTCAGCCGAATCCCAGTTCGTTACAATCCCCTCCACCACCCCTTATGCAGCTTTGTGTTCTCCAACCCGGCAGCCGGCAGCCGACGCAGTTCTTCCCGGATTACGCGGGACAGCCCGATGCGCGAACTCACCCGCCCCTCGGCTACCACGGCTTGGCCGCCTGCACCGGCGGCAGCTTCCACCGGAGTGACGAAACCATTCCCAAGGACAACACCCGGGTGCTGCTGGTCCTCGGGAGCAACCTGAAGGCCTGCCGGCAGGCCGCCATCAACCTGCGGCGCGCGGGCAAGACCATCGTGCTCGCCTGGGAAAAACCCGGCGCGTTTGAGATCCACTCCCAACTGGATTCCCCCTCCTCCATCGGCCTTTTCCGCGAAATTTGCGTCCGCGCCCATGCCGCGATTGCGGTCACCCCGGACCTTGAACCGGTCTTCCGCGCCGGAGGCATGCTTCACGTGGAAACCATCCCGGTTCCCCTGCCGGTGGACGCCCCGGGATGGGACTTTTCCGTGCGTCCCGAGGAGCGGGTCGGCATCTGGCTCGGGACCTGGGACTGGAAAAACCCCGCACGCCGCCATCTGACGGCGCTCATGGGAATCCGGGACACTGCCTCGCAGATGTACGAACCGGTTACCGTCTTCAACCTGGATGGATGGCGGGGCCGCCGCTGGCTGCGGCAACTCGGTTTCGGACAGGGCCTTTTGCGCGTGATTGAACGGCGGCTGTCGTACGTGGATTACCTCCGTAAAATGGCAACCCACCGGATGGTGTTCCAACTCGACGCCACCGGAGGCGTCGGCTCGGTCGCCGGCGATGCGCTCCTGTGCCGCATCCCCTGTGTCGGCGGCAATGGAAACGCGGAGCGGATGTTGTTCCCCGAATTTTCCAGCCACAGCGCCTCTGCGGGGGACTTGTTGTACGCCGTGTCCCGGTTGCTCGACCACGGACACGATCGCGAGCAGGCCGTGGAGGACGCTCTGCGCGTCGCCCGGGAACGGCTTTCCTTTGAGATCATCCAGCAGTCACTCGAGCAGCTCTTTCACTACTTTGGGTAGCCTCCAGCGGACCTCCCTTTCATGGCGAAACCCCTGTTCTGGCGCGGCCTCAAGATCCTCCTGTTCCTCGCGGTTGCCGCCGCGATCTGGGGCGGTTGGTACGCCGCCAAGCGGGGCCTGACGCGCAGTTGGCGCGAGCGGGTTTTCGCAGAGTTTCGCTCCCGGGGGATCGAAGTCACCTTCAAGAAACTGACCGTCGACCCCCTTCGCGGTTTCGTCGCGCGAGACGTCGCCATTTACGACGCAAACGACAGGCTCCGGGTCCTCGCCGAAATCGACCGGCTGACACTCACCCTCGACTGGAACCGGCTCGTGCGCCGCCGGACCTTTGTCACCGCCCTCGAACTGCATGACGCCCGCCTCTCGCTTCCCCTGGACCGGCACAATCCGGCGGGCCGGAGAATGTCCGTTGAGAAACTCCGGGCCCGCCTGTTGTTTCCAGAGAAACAAATCCGGCTGGTTTACGCCGAGGCCCTCGTGCTTGGCATGAGCCTTCGGGCGGAGGGCCGGCTTGCGAACCCGGGGCTCCTCGACGTCTCTTCCTCAGCCGAGCCGCCCGGTTGGCTTGCGACTGCGGAATCCGTCTTGGGCGAGATCGAGGCGATCGACTGGAAGGGCCGCCCACCCACACTCCGCCTCCAGTTCAGCGGGGATCTGGACGCGGCGGAATCGGTTGCTGCCTCCCTGCGTCTGGAGTCGGGCGAAGCGGTGGTGCGGGGCCTGCCCTTGGACTCGGTCCTGCTTGCGGCCGTCTGGAGGGACGGCGCCCTTGATTTGCAGGATCTCGCCCTGGAGGACCGCTCGGGCCGCCTTCACGCGGTGGCGCGCTGGGTCCCCAAGTCTGGCTCCTGGGAGGCACGCCTCGAATCCACGCTCGATCCCGTCCAACTTGCCGCGGCCGCCGGCCACGCTTTGCCCGCGGACTTTCTCCGCTTCAAGAACCGCCCCTCCGTGCAATTGCACGCCGTCGGAGAGCGCGGCCCCGAGGCATGGACCCGTTTGACCGCGGCGGCCGAGACCTCTGCGTTCACCTGGAAAAAAGAACCGTTCGAAAGCCTCAAGGCTGCGGGTTCCTGGCAGGGCGGCGGCGCCCCCCGCTGGTCGGTACGGGACCTGAAGCTTGTCCACGCCCAGGGCGCGCTCACGGGCGACGTATTGTCCGGGCCAGGCGAATTCCGCTCGAAAATCCAAAGCAGCCTGCCGTTTTCGCTGCTCGAAGTGGCCGTGCCCGAGGCGGCGGCGGAGGCCCCGCTCAGCTGGCTCCAGACCAAGGACCCGATCCGGATCGACCTAGAGGTCCACGGCAGCGCCCCCGACCTTTCCGAATGCACCGCCTGGGGCCGGGTGCAATTGGGTCGCTCCACCTTCCGGGGCGTTGCGGTCGAGAAACTCGACACTCCCATCGGACTCACGGGGGGCGTGTGGAGCTTCGGGCCCTTTGTGTTGCGGCGGACCGAGGGCGTTGGCGAGGGCGCTGTGACTTATGACGCGGTCCACAACGACCTTTTCATCCACAAGGTAAAGCTCCGCCTCAATCCGCAGGATACGATGAAACTGATCGAACCCGCCTGGCTCGGCGAGGTGATGCCCTACCGCTTCAAGGGACCCGCGCCCTTTATCCTAGTCGATGGCAAAGCCGCCCCGAGGACGCCGGACCGCACCAACATCAACGTCAGCGTCGAGAGCGAGGGCGGCATGGACTACGACTTTGCCGGCAAAACCCTCTGCTTCGACCAGATCTCCGCGAAGCTGCTCTTCACCCCCCGCAGGGTCCGCATCACTGGGCTTTCGGCAAAACTTTTCAACGGCCGCCTCGAGGGAAACGCCGACATTTCGCCCGGCGCCGAGACCGCCCCCCACAAGGCTTCCCTCTACATGACCGACGTCGACTTTGCGACGCTCAGCCGGCTCTACACGGGCTACGACGACTCCAAGGGGAAGCTGAACGCCTCCTTCTTGTGGAAGGGCGACGGAGACGAAGCCCGCAAGGTCGACGGATCCGGGGAACTGACCATCACCGACGGCAATGTGTTTGCCATCCCGTTTCTCGGCCCGTTTTCCGGCATTCTCAACAGCATCATCCCCGGCGCCGGTTACAACAACGCCAAGAAGGCGACCGCCTCCTTCACCATCAAAAACGGCATCTTCAACACCCGCAACCTCCGCATCGACGGGACCGCTTTCAGCCTACTCGGCAACGGCGACCTCCATTTCATGGACGACAAAATGGAGTTTTACGCGCGCATCAACACCCACGGCCTGCCCGCGTTGATGTTTTTTCCCGTCAGCAAACTTTTCGAGTATTCCGCCGACTGCAAACTCTCCAACCCGGTCTGGAAGCCCCGGATGCTCAACCGCG
Source organism: Chthoniobacteraceae bacterium (assembly GCA_044376515.1). GTDB lineage: Bacteria > Verrucomicrobiota > Verrucomicrobiia > Chthoniobacterales > Chthoniobacteraceae > Chth-196. The sequence goes on from JBILKV010000019.1 coordinate 15,113, forward strand.
GCGAGAAGAACGCACCTCCCCCCGCCGTGGAGCCAGCACCCTAGACCCGCTGCGGAGCCGCCTGCCTCAGCGCTACTATGCCGGCACTCCACGCCCGGAAAAGCAGGGCGGGTTTCCCGCCCCACCCCGACAGCCGTTCCGAGGAGGGCCGCCGTTTCGCGGTGCGCCGGTTCCTCTGATTGCCATGGCACCGGCTTCCCCGCTTTAATTTTAAATCCCACTCCCCCCCATGAAATTGTACATCACGGCCCTCGTCCTTCTGCTCGCCACGCGACTCGCCTCGTTTGCCGGGACGCCCCTTCCGCGCAGTTCGCCCGAATCACAAGGAATCTCCTCGGCGGCTGTGCGTGATTTTGTGGAAACGGCCAACACCCAAATCCACACCCTTCACAGCTTCATGCTCGTGCGCCACGGCCACGTGGTTGCAGAGGCTTGGTGGAAACCCGAGGGACCCGACAAACCGCACGTGCTCTGGTCCCTCAGCAAAAGCTTCACCGCCGCCGCGGTTGGCCTCGCCATCGCCGAAGGCAAATTGAGCTTGGACGATCCGGTCCTCAAATTTTTCCCGGACGCCACACCGGCGGAACCGTCTGAAAACCTCAAGGCGATGCAGTTGCGCCACCTGCTCTCAATGAGCGGGGGCCACGACACAGAGCCGAAGTTTCGGATCGAGGACGGGCCTTCCGTGAAGGCCTTTCTGGAGCACCCGGTCTCACATTCTCCGGGAACCTGGTTCCGGTACAACACCCCGAGCACCTACCTGTGCTCGGCCATTGTGACCAAGGTCACAGGCCAGACCGTGCTCGAGTTTCTCAAACCCCGCCTTTTCGAACCACTTGGCATTGAATCGCCCACATGGGGAGCGAGTGCGGAGGGCTACAGCCTCGGCGGGTACGGTCTCTTTGCGCGCACCGAGGACATCGCCAAATTTGGCCTGCTCCACCTTCAAAAGGGCCGATGGAACGGTAAACAAATCATCCCGGAAAAATGGGTGGAAACGGCCACCTCCAAACACGTTGAAAACGACCAGTCGCCCGGCGGCAAAAATCCGGAATGGAGACAGGGATATGGGTTTCAGTTCTGGCGCTGCAGGCACAACGCCTACAGGGGCGACGGCCGTGACGGCCAGATCTGCCTTGTGCTGCCGGACCAGGACGCCGTGGTCGCGATCACGGCTCAGACCGGCCAGATGCAGACGGAGTTGGACCTCGTCTGGGAAAAACTTCTCCCAGCCTTCCGCGGGGAAGCCCTCCCCGAAAACCCCGCGGCGCGCGAGGCGCTCACGCAAACACTCGCGGGGTTGGTCGTCCCTCCCCCCAAAAAGTAACGAACCGCGCACAGACCGCTCTGCTGTCTGCTGCCCGCAGGTTTGCCCGGCAGTCCGCGAAGCAAATGGGGACCCGCGACCTCAGCGAACCGTGGTCTCCGCCGCCGTGCTCGTCAGGTTTTCGCACGAAAACTTTCGGGATGCCCAGACTGGATCGTTGCACAGAAAATGACGGCACGCGCCATCGGCTTCCCCCTCGAACAAAGACCGTTCTTTTCGAGCCGAACCCATCCGCAGGGAGAAGGGGCGCCCAGCAAAATATCTCCCGCTTGATCAAGCGACACGCTAGCGTCTGCGGCGTTCGGTAAAACCTTCCCACGCCTATGCGAGTTCCCCCCACCCATCCCTTATTGTGCACCCTTGTGGGTGCGTTGCTTGCGTCCGGCGCCTACGCCGACGTCAAACTTCCCGCAGTCTTCAACAACCACATGGTGTTGCAGCGCGATGTGCCGGTCCCGGTTTGGGGCACCGCCGACGCGGCTGAGGAAGTCCAACTCCATTGGGATGGCAAGCCCGCTGGCAAGGCCGTTGCCGATGCCGAAGGAAAGTGGAAAATCACCCTCGGCGCCCAGCAGGTCGGGGGCGGAGCGCACACTCTGACGGTCTCCGGCAAAAATTCCCTGACACTCGAAGACATCCTCGTCGGGGAGGTGTGGCTCGGCTCCGGGCAGTCCAACATGGAATGGTCCCTGGCTTCCACCCTCGACGCGGCCGCAGCCATCGCGGCCGCAAATCATCCGGAGCTCCGGCTCTTCCACGTGCCAAAGGTACAATCCCCCAAACCTGCCGAGGACGTGAAGGCGCAGTGGGCGGTTTGTGAGCCCGCCTCGGTGAGGGCCTTCTCCGGGGTGCTTTACTATTTTGGCGCGAGGCTTCAGGAGGAACTCAAGGTGCCGGTGGGGCTGATCAACAGCTCCTGGGGCGGCTCGCCCATCGAACCGTGGACCATTCACGCCGGTGCCTCGGGCGGGATGTACAACGGGATGATCGCTCCGCTGGTTCCCTTCCCTGTGCGCGGCATCCTCTGGTACCAGGGGGAGACAAACGTCCTCCGCAAGAACGGGATGGAGTACCTGTCCAAAATGACCGACCTCATCGGCGGCTGGCGGAACGCCTGGGACGCCCCCAGCCTGCCGTTTCACTTTGTCCAGATCGCTCCCTGGAAGGGAAAGTATGAAGAGGGAGAGCTTCCCAAACTTTGGGAAGCCCAGGTCGCGGCGTTGAAAATTCCGCACACCGGCATGGCCGTCACCACCGACCTCGTCGACAACATCGCCGACATCCACCCCAAAAACAAAAAGGACGTCGGCCACCGCCTCGCCCGCTGGGCCCTCGCCAAGGACTACAAGCGCTCGGACATCGTGTTTTCCGGCCCCCTGTTCAAGGACCAGAAAATCGAAGGCGGCAAAATCCGCGTCTCCTTCGCCCACACGGCAGGCGGCTTGAAATCCCGGGACGAAAAGCCGTTGAGTGATTTCGAGATCGCCGGTGCCGACGGAGTGTTTGTTCCAGCGACGGCGGTGATCGCCGGCAGGGACGTCCTGGTTTCTGCAGACGCCGTGGAGGCCCCCAAACAGGTCCGCTTCGCATGGAACAACACGGCGCAGCCGAATCTCGCCAACTCGGAGGGCTTGCCCGCCTCCCCCTTCCGCTCCGAAAACTGGCAGGGCGGCACCGGCGAATAATTGCGCCGCAAGCGCATTCCAGCGCCGCCACCGAACCGGAGCTGCCTTCAGCGAAAACGCAGACCCCAAACAGCTTACACGAAGCCTTCCCTCCGTTTCCCTCGCTTTTCCCGACGAATCCGAGAGGATTCAAGTCCACCCTGCCTGTGTCCGGAAACCGCTGCCAGCCCGGAGGCCGTTCTAAAGGAAAAGCCGTTCCACGTTGCGCTCGAGCGCCTCGGCAAGGGCCTCCGGATGCAGGCCGCGGTCCGCGGCGAGGGCCTCCAGACACAGGCGCAGGTTGAGCGGATGGTTCATCGCTTTTCCGGTGGCGTCCTCGATTGGCACAAGCGCAAGTCCGGGAGGTGGCGCCATGTCCGGGCAGTCGGTCTCCACCAGCAGGCGGTCCACGGGAATCTCGAGGAACATTCTCCTTAAGGCGATTTTGCGGGGGTGCAGGAAGGCGGGGGAGAAGGAAAAAAAGGCGCCCGCCCGCACCCAGCGCGGAATCATTTCGGCGGGCCCCGCGTAACTGTGCAAGAGGAAGCCGCGCCCCGACAGGGGACAATCCCGAATCACCGCCGCCAACTCAGGCCAGGCCTTGAGACAATGCAGCGAGAGCGGCCTGCACAATTTACGGCTCAACTCCAGGTGCGCCCGCAGCACCTCGGTCTGGTCCCGCAGATCAGGAGCAGGCATCCACCGGTCGAGGCCGGTTTCGCCGATCCCGGCCGAAGGCCTTTCCGTAAGCAGCGTCTCCAAAGTGGCGAGCCACTGTTCGGAGCGTTCCGCCTGCCACCACGGATGGAGCCCGAAGGCGGGCTCGATGCCGGAAATCCGTCCGGCCAGAGCGGCAACGGCCGGCCAGTCAGATTCGCGGGTTGCGTTGACCATCCAACGGTGGATGCCGGCGCTGCGGCACTCGTCCAGCGCCCGCTCAAGATGCGGCGCCAGTCGGGCGTCCTGAAGGTGACAATGGGCGTCGGTGAGCTTCACAGGTTTGAGCGGGCGAAGGATTTCACCGCCGCCTCCACTTGAGCAAGGCCGTGAAGGCGGGTCGGCGTGACCCGTCTGGCGAGGCCGGCGGCCTCGAGGAGCGAACACTGGAACGAGACAACCTCGGAAGCGGTCGCCCCGTTGAAACAATCCACTAAAAGCGCCGCCAGTCCCCGCACCATCTGCGACTCGGAGTCGACCTCGAACCAGCACCGGCCCTCGCGCAGGCCCGGGAGAAGCCACACCCGGGTGACGCAACCCGGGATGCGGTGGGATTCCGTGCGGTGCTCCCCGCCCAGAGGCGGCCGTTTGCGGACGCGGTCCTGAACGAAGGCTAGCCGCTCCTGGGCGTCCTCGAACTGGAGCAGGGTTTCGACAAGCTGCTGCTGGTGCTCGGCTGGGGACATGGCCTCCTATCATGCGCAGAGGGCCGCCGAGGGAAAGAGCGTTGCCACGGAGGGCCACATCCCCACAATAGAACCATGAAGTACAGGCGCTTTGGAAAAACCGAACTGCAGATGCCCGTTTTTTCGTGCGGTGGCATGCGCTTCCAGCAGAGCTGGGAGGATTGGCCCGCCGAAAAAGTGGAGGAATCGGTGCAGCGTAACCTGGAGGCCACCGTCCTGCGCTCTCTGGAGCTGGGCATCAATCACATCGAAACAGCGCGCGGTTACGGCACATCCGAAATGCAGCTCGGCTGGATTTTACCGAAGCTGCCCCGCGAAAAGATGATCGTCCAAACCAAGGTGGAGCCGATGGCCGACCCGGCCCGTTTCCGCAAGACGTTCGAGCAGTCCATGCGCAACCTCCGGCTTGGCCACGTGGAGCTGCTCTCGCTCCACGGGATCAATAACGAGGAGACCCTTGAATGGGCCATCCGACGCGGGGGCTGTTTGGAGATGGCGCGACAACTCCAAAGCGAGGGCCTGTGCCGGCACGTTGGGTTCAGCACCCATGCGACCAACAACCTGATCCTCGAGGCGATCGAGACCGACGGCTTTGACTACGTCAACGTCCACTGGTATTTCGTCAACGAACTCAACTGGTCCTCGATTCAGGCCGCAACGGCGCGGGACATGGGGGTGTTCATCATCAGCCCCACAGACAAGGGCGGGATGCTTTACGCGCCCCCCGCGGATCTCGCCGGGCTGTGTGCGCCGCTCACGCCGATGGCCTTCAACAACCTCTGGTGCCTGGCGCGTCCCGAAGTCCACACGCTTTCGGTAGGCGCTGCCCGCCCTTCGGACTTCGACGCCCACGTCCAGTCGCTGGAATGGTACGACCAAGCTGCGGAAACGGTCGCCCCAATCGAGGCGCGCCTGCGGGCGCGGATGACCGAGGTTTTGGGGAGCGAATGGTGCCGCCACTGGGCCGAAGGCCTTCCCAACTACGTGGATGTCCCAGGGGAGGTCAACCTCCAGGAGATCCTCCGGCTGTGGACCTACTCCAAGGGACTCGGGCTCACCGGTTGGGGCAAAATGCGTTACAACCTCATGGGTAATGCCGGGCACTGGTTCCCGGGTTCCAACGCCGGCGGGGCCGATGCGGCAGCCATCCACAAGAGCGTTGGAGCCTACCGTTTTGCCGACCGGCTTGGCGAGATCCTCGGAGAGGCGCACGCCATGCTCGTCGAAGCGCCCAAGCGGCGTTTGAGCGAGGGCGGGTAGCGCAACGCCGCCGCCACACTGCCTCCCCGGCCACCCGCGGACCGGCCCGTTGCCCCGTGCGTGCAACGCCGGTTGCGCGGGCCCGGCGCCGGAAGCCTATTCGGCGCCCAGACCGAAGGCGGCGTGGACAAGGTTTGCGGCCTCGGCAATCCGGTCCTCTTCGAGAATGACGGCGGTTTTGATTTCGCTGGTGGAGATCATCTGGATGTTGATCCCGCCGGAGCTGAGCGCCTCGAAAAGCTTGGCGGCCACCCCCGAATGGGAGCGCATGCCGATGCCCACAATCGAAAGCTTTGCAATCCCGTCCTGCGCTTTGATGCCCGCCGCACCAATCTCCCTGACCACCGGCTCCAGCGCGGCCGTAGCCTTGGTGAGTTCATCCTTGGAAAGGGTGAAGGAAATGTCGGTCGCCCCCTCCGCCCCGGCGCTTTGAACGATCATGTCGATGATCACGCTGGAAGCGGCCAGCGTGGTGAAGATGCGTGCGGCGGTGCCGGGCTTGTCGGGGACGTGGCTGATGGTGACCTTGGCCTGGTTTTTTTCGATGCTCACCCCGCGCACCACGACGGCTTCCATGCTCTCGGTTTCTTCTTTCACAATGGTTCCTGGGTTATGGTTGAAACTGGAGCGCACCTCGAAGACGACGCCGAACTTCTTGGCAAACTCCACAGAACGGCTCTGCATCACTTTCGAACCGCTCGAGGCCATCTCCAACATCTCGTCGTAGGAGATCTCGTTGATCTTGGTGGCGCCCTTCACCACCCGCGGATCACAGGTGTAGACGCCGTCCACGTCGGTAAAGATCTGGCATAAATCCGCGCGGATGGCGGCCGCCATTGCAATCGCGGTCAAATCCGAACCGCCGCGCCCCAGCGTGGTAATGCTCCCGTCCGCCGTCTCGCCCTGAAACCCGGCGACAACCACGATGTTGCCCGCGCCAAGCGCCTCAAGGACGCGTTCGGGGGAGATCGTGGCGATCTTTGCGCGGGTGTGGACTTCGCTGGTCACGATGCCAGCCTGCGCGCCCGTCAGGGAGACGGCCTGCCTGCCCATACCAGAAATGGCCATCGCGGTCAGGGCGATGGTGGTCTGCTCGCCCGTGGCGAGAAGCACGTCCATCTCCCGCTCGGTGGGGCTTGGGGAAACCTCCCTGGCAAGCTTGATGAGCCCGTCGGTCACACCGCTCATCGCCGACACCACTACCACGACGCTGTGACCGGCCGCCTGCGTTTCGATCACGCGCCGCGCCACGTTCAGGATGCGCTCCGGATTGCCGACCGAAGTGCCGCCGTATTTCTGTACAATCAGTGCCATGGGAAAAGGGGCTGGAAGGATTCCCAATTCAAGCCCGCGGGAAAAGCTAATTTCGCGTCTCCCCTGCCGCCGCCCCACACCCTCCCCGGTCTCATTTGCTTTTGCGGGCGGCACCGTTGCGGGGGATCCACCTTTCCACCGCCTACATCCGGGCGGGCACCACGCCCTCAGACGTCGCAGACCATTGCCGCATGCCGCAGCGCCAGAATCGTGTCGCTCCAAGTGGGAATAAACTCGTGGGCGACAAAATCGTGATAGCCGATCTCCAGCAAGGCCTGCATCACCGCCGGGTAGTTGATTTCCTGATGTTGGTCCAACTCGCAACGGCCGGGATTCCCGGCGGTATGAATGTGGCCCACAAACTCCCGGTGCTGCCTCAAACGGCGGATGATATCCCCGTTCATGATGCTCACGTGGTAGATGTCGAAGAGCAGTTTGAAATTGGGACTGCCCACCTTCTTGATCAGCTCGACGCAAAAGTCCACGTCGTCCCCGAAGTAGCCCGGATGCCCTTTCATCGGGTGGCTTGAATCCCGAGAGTTCAGGTGTTCGAGAACCAGCGTGACCCCCTTTTTTTCGGCATGCGGCAGGACTGATTTCCAAACCGACAAGCAGTCCGCGACGGCCTTCTCCGGATCCATTCCGTCGAAACGCATCCCTGTGAATGTGATGACCTTCTTGCAGCCCACGTCGGCCGCTACATCGATCGCCTCGTTCAGTTTGGCGGTGACCTCCTCACGGAACTTCGGATTGCAGGGCCCGTTGGAAAAGCCATGCGCACCCACCAGCGAAACCTCCAGCCCAAGCGCCCTCACGTCCGGATAAAACTTCCGGTCAATCCCCTCGATCCCAACGAGGCCGATCTCTTTCGCGTGCCGCGCCAGTGTCAGGGTTTCCATGGGCTTCCAGCACCACCCCATCAGGGTGTGTTTGATGCCGCGGTTTCGGATGGTGTAGCCGGGGTCCGCCAATTCCTTGGCGATGCTCGGAGCCCCCGGTGCATGCGTTGCGGCCCGCGCGCTGTTGCCGGATGGAACGGAGGCGAATGCCGATGCGGCGGCGGCGGTGAGAAAATGACGGCGTCCTATGTTCATGGGGTGAGGACTCCGAATCTGAGCGAAGCCGGTTTCTTTCACAAGAGGGCAAACAACGCCGGGGAAGGAGTGAAACCAGTTCGGCCTGTTTTTTCTGTAGATACTCCCTGTGCCCTCCCCGGATCCTCGTGAGATCCGCTCCGTGCCGGGCACACAGGCGGTAGGACTCAAAAGGGCAGCAACAGCTGGGGCTGCTCCGGTGCAACCAGATTGCTCACCCCAAGACCCAGCAGCCGCAGCGGCCCGCTCACCAGTCTGTGCACCGATAAAAGGTGGCACGCCAACCGGTAGAGTTCGGCCGCCTCCACCACCGGCTCCGAAACGCGCACCTGCCGCGTGAGTGTGGTGAAATCGCTGTAGCGGACCTTCACCTGCAACGTCAGAGCGCCCGCTCTGTATTTGCGTAGCTCCTGCTCCACATCGAGAGCCAGCGCGCGCAGTGCCTTCCGCAGTTGAGGCCGGTCGGCCGTATCCACTGAAAACGTGTGTTCCGAACTGATGCTCTTGCGCTCCCTGCTCAAGTCAATCGGCCGGTGGTCCACCCCAAGCGCCAACTCCCGCAAACGCGGCGCAAACGAACCCACAAGCGACTCCAAGTGGATCGTCGTGTCCTGCAAATCGCCAATCGTCTGCAGCCCCTTGCCCTCGAGCAGGCCCGCTGTCACGGGGCCCACCCCGTGGATCCGACGCACCGAAAGAGGACGCAGAAAAGCCGCCTTTCCCTCCTCCGGAATCAGCGTGAGGCCGTCGGGCTTTTTGAAGTCGCTCCCCAGTTTCGCGAGAAACTTGTTCGCCGCAATCCCCACGCTGGCGGTCAGCCCGCGCGACTCCCGGATCTCCCGACGAATTTCCTCCGCCAGCGGCACCAGCGCACGCAGCACCGCATCGGAATCCTCAAACCCTCCCCCCGAGGCACTCATCTCCAGATATGCCTCATCTACCGAGACCCTCTCCACCAACGGTGTGTACCGCTCAAAGATCTCCATGATCCGTTCCGATTCGGCCCGGTACGCCTCCATCCGCGGACGCACGTACACCGCGTGCGGACACAGTCTCTCGGCGGTGCGCACCGGCATTGCCGAGCGCACCCCAAACTTCCGCGCCTCGTAACTCGCCGCACACACCACGCCGCGCTGTCCGGGCGCCGCGCCCACCACCACCGGAAGCCCGCGATACTCCGGATGATCGCGCTGCTCCACCGAAGCGAAAAACGCGTCCATGTCGACATGGAAGATCGCGCGGTTCATGCGGAAACTCCGCCTACCTTCGGGCGCCTCCCGGCTCAGACACCCGCCGCGGGGACAGCCCAGCCATCCCGGTAATGGCGCTGCAGAAGCCGCTCCGCCTCCGGGTGCCCGGGAAGCCGCATGTTTGCCGAATCCCACTCCAACAAGACGCCGGGCGCCCGCGTCGCCACGTTTCCCAACAGCACCGCTTCGGTCAACGGGCCGGCGTACTCAAAATTGTCGCTCGTCTCGGTGCCGTTGAGCGCCGCGTCCACCCACGCATGGTAATGGTTGGAGGCGGGCTCCTTGACGATCTGTTTCATGCCGAACTTCTCCACCGGATAAAGCTGTGGCATGCCCACGTGCGGCTGGATCAACACGCCCTCCTCGCCAACGAAAAGCGAACCCGCCTTGGCAAGCTCAACGCCCAGCGGCAGCCTCGCCAGCGCCACATCCGGCAAACGTCCGCCGTCGTACCAGGTCAAGGGCAGCGTTGCATTTGCGGTATAGCGCGTTCCCGGGAAAACATAGTGCACCGTTTCCGCCGCCGGCCACGTATGCGGGTTGAGCCCCTCACTCTCCGCCCGAACCGACTTCGGCGCCCCCAATCCCAGCGCCGTAAACACAGGATCCAAAATGTGGCACCCAAAGTCGCCCATGGTGCCCCCGCCAAACTCCACCCAGTCCCGCCATTTGAACGGATGATACACCTCCGGCGCGTACTCCCGCTTGGGCGCCACCCCGAGCCACAAATCCCAGTTCAGGGTTTCCGGCACTTTGCCGGAGGCCGGCGGCGCGGTGAGCTTCGTGTATCCGTTCCCGCTGTTGCGCTGCCAGGAATGGACCGCTGTGATCTTGCCGACGGCCCCTTCCCGCAGCAGCTTCACGCCGGTCCGGTATTCGCCGGCCGAGTGGATTTGGTTTCCCATTTGGGTGCGGACACGCGCCTTGGCCGCCTGCAGGCGCAGTTGCCGCGCCTCCCACACCGAGTGTGTCAGCGGCTTTTGACAATAGACGTGCTTGCCCATCCGCATTGCTGCCATCGCGATCGCGGCATGCATGTGGTCCGGCGTCGAAACAACCACGCCGTCAAAGCCCGCACCCAGTTTTGCGAACATCTCGCGGAAGTCCGCGTGATGCGGCACCCCCGGAAACTTGGCGTCAATCTTGGCGAAACGCGTCGAGTCTACGTCGCAAAAACCAACAAACTTGACGCGTCCATGCGAGCCGACCTCATTCAAATCGGAATAACCCTTGCCGTCGCAACCCACGCCGACGACCTGCAGGCTGGAATTGAGATTCTGCGCCCGCAGGATCGCGGGAAAACCGACAAGCGCGCCCGCGGAGGCCTTCAAAAAACCGCGGCGTGAAGTATGGGGATGGGTGGGGGTGTTCACCCCTTACACTTGAAGGAAAAACGCCCCAAACGCAAAGCACCGAATGATCCCAAACAACCCGGTGCGTGGAACGCTCCATCCACCGCCACGGATGACGTGGGCTCCGGGTTTGCTTCCTTCAGCCCAGTGCGATCCGTCTTCGATCCACTTGCCCCATAAGAAAATCGCCGAGCCATCTGTTCTTCGGGCGGCGGGCCTCCCCGGGGACAGACGCTTCCTCTTCCTGCCTAATTGGAGGACTTGGAGCGTCCGGGCGGAGGCAGCACGAGCGGCGCACCGGTTCCACTGGACCCGGGTTGGCCCCGAGAAATGTACCCGGAACCGAACGGGACCGTAGTGGTCGTTTGCCCGGAAAGAGACCGGGTCTGAATTTCTGATCCAAAACGCGTTGTTGTCGCGGTTGTTCCATGGTTGGAGCGGCTGATCAGACCGGACCCGAAGGGCGAGGTTGTCACAGTTTCACCGCCGGGTCCGCGAGTGATCGAGCCGCTGCCAAAGCTCGATGTCGAATACGTTTTTCCATCCGCGGCGCGCGTGATCCATCCGCTGCCAAACTTTTCGGTTCGGTAGGTTGCCCCTTCGGGCGTGCGGGTGATGTAGCCGTCCCCGAACCGACTGGTCGTGCTGGCAGGGCCAACGCCCGGAATCACCACAGGGGGGCGCGCAGGATCCGCCACCGCTGCCGTCCGCGTGGAACAAAAAACAACCGCAGTGATGAGCGCTATCGAGGGGAAAAGTGCCGGGAAAAGGAGTGTTTTCATACCGGGTCCGGAGTTTCAAAAGTGGTTTCCAAGGGGTGGAGGAGGAGACTCAAACCAGTATTTCCAATACGACGAAAGCACCGCACTCGTCCAGATACATTCGCGGGTTGCATAGACGGGTTTGCTGGCTGCTGGTCACCTCCGAGGACCGGTGACCATCCCTCGGGGACAGACACTTTTGCATCCCTCGGGGACAGACACTTTTGAGTTCTTTTGCACTTGCTCCCTTGAGTGGGCCGCGCGGCAACACCGCGCGAGAGAGATGCGGAAACGGAACGAGAGGCGATTGTTTTCCGATCTCAGATTTGTGCAAGTACGGTCAAACCGTTGCAGTTTTCGTAGTGCTCTGCGATTTTCCAATGGCTGTTATCGCGTAGGAACTCGTGAATCGCCGGGTTGATCCCTCTGCCGTTGTCCTCGCCAAGGGCGCCGAAGGACACCGTGTCGTGAAAGACAATGTATTTGCGCGCTTGGTTGCCATGCTTTTCGAGTTCGCCTTTCAGCTGCGCGTAGGTGTGGAGCGTGTCGATGAAAAGCAGGTCGGTCGGCTCGATGGTTTCGGCGTCGAGGGTGCTTCCCTGCTGAAATGTCCAATCGATTTGAAGCTGGTTATGGATTCCGTACACGTTGAAGAAGTCGTGCAAGTCGTAGCTGCGGAGCTTCGCGCCTCGCTTGTTTGAGAGCCCGTGAAGGAAGGAATAGGTGGACATCCCCGTTCGAACGCCGAACTCTGTGACGTGCTCGCATTGGCGCGCCAACTGCGCAAGGCGGAGCATGTGTTCGTTGATGTCTCCCGCCGTGGCTCGGGAGCGGTTGAAGATGTTGATCAGCGGCCAATGTTCCACAAACTTACTGGCGCCGTATTGATACGCTCGCTCCGAGTTTTGAAGATCAACAATGGCGTCGGTCGCGCGCGTGCCCTTCATCGGGTGCTTATGCTCCCATTTCAAGCCTTTGACCAGCAAGACGGGAGCCTCAAGCAAGGCGCGGACGGAAAAGTCATTGTCGCAAAAAACGCCGTAATAAGACGGATGGAAAACATATTGGCGTTTATTGTAGAGCGCGCGAGAGATCGCCGGATGGCACATGAGGCCGTCGTCGCGGAGCGTGTCGGGCACGTAGCAGGACCACTCTTCTGTGCCTGCCGGAAGCTTTTGCAGTTCCGCATCCCATCCTTGCGGTGGTGTGAGGTCGTCGGCGATAACGACGAGGATATCCCCAGTGGAAATCTCCGCTGCGGCGTTCCAATTTGCAACGCTTGAGGACGCCCACTCGGGAGGCGGGCAGCTATTGGCGACGTCTTCGTCGACGAATGCCAAATTTGATTCGGCATCGTCAGACTGAATGCCAAAAATGTGCTCGACGTTCTCGGAATTTCTCGCCCGGTCGAGCCATGTCTTTTTCGTGGCAAGTGCGCGTGTGGGTGTGTTTCGAGTAGCGTGTAGTAGGCTGATTTTTTTCATGGGTTTTTGTTTAATTCTTCGACGATTTGGCGCTCCCCGCAACGATGCCGCGCGCGCGATTTGCTGAAACGGAGCGAAAAACGATTTACTTCGAATTCCAGTGCGTCGGGCCACGTCAACGCCGGCCAAGACAGACCCGACACCGCCGTACGCGACCCGGGCGAAGAACTGGGGTCGAAGCGCCCCTCCGATGGATCGCCACAGCCGACGCCAGCAAAGATACCGGACATTAGTTTGTTCACCTGTTCGAGGAAATCCACGAGCAGCCATTTCAACGGCTGCCTACGGAGAATGGTCAAACCCTCGCGACGAGAGCGATGGTTGCAAGCCCGCCCTTGGCTCCGCTACTCGGGCCACCTCTTCCGCAAGTGCTGGAACCTGTGGAAACAGGCATCCCCTGAGGAGGGAGTGCCTTCTCTGGCAGAGTAGCGCCGGCCCAACGCCCGATATGGGCGCGCTTCCAATAACTTTCGGAAGCACCTGTGCGGGATACGGGTTTGCGGTGCGGTGAGCCCAACCTGCTCTGATGGAAAGCACCCGGCGGTTCCCGATTCATTCCCGTCGGGACGGGGCAAGCCCTTTCGGCTTTCCCGAAAAGACGGCCAACTTTAGGCTCCAATGCAATGTTGCTGAGTGTGTCGATGATCATAAAAAACGAGGAAAAGCATCTGCACAGATGCCTCGCATCCGTGCGAGACCTTGCTGACGAAATCATCGTCCTCGACACCGGGTCCACTGATCGTTCGCGGAGCATCGCGGAAAGCTTTGGAGCGAAGGTCTTCTCGTTTGAATGGTGCGACGATTTCGCCGCCGCCCGGAACGCCAGCCTCTCATATTGCACCGGCGACTGGGTTCTTGTTCTGGACGCCGACGAGGCCATCGACCCTGTCGACCACGCGGCGCTCAGAGCCCTGCTCAAAGACGAAGGCTCGCAGGCTTACCGCTTCTGCTGCCGGAATTATGTTTTAAACGCAGGCTGCCGCATTCTTGATACTCCCCCCGTCCGCAACACCTCGCATTATCAAGTCGGACGCCCTTTTAGCTACTACGTCGACTACGTCATCCATACCCGTCTATTTCGACGCTTTCCAGAGGTCCGGTTCACCGGAGCGATTCACGAGGTCGTGGACCCCTTTTTTGAGAGCCGAGGGATCCACGTGGGAGAGGCTCCGGCCATCCTCCACCATTTCGGCAAGCTGGATAATCAGAGGGAGGCACACAAAAAAGAGTTCTACCTCTCCTTGTGCGAAAATGAAGTCCGCACGAAACCCGGCCATTATCTATCCGTTTTCAATTTAATTCTCCAAAGCAAGGTCGCCGAGCAATGGGACCGCTGCCTGAAAGCGGTTGAACTCTTTGCTAGTATTCAGGAAAATATCCCTCCACTTGTTCTGATGGCGGCGGGAATTTCGCACCTCCGGCTCGGCAACCCGGACGCTGCCGGATTCTGGTTCGACAAGGTGCTCACGCTCGATCCGTTGCATGCGGAAGCTCTCGTTCACAAAGCACAGTGTCTGGTGGGTGGAAACAAACTTGGGGAGGCCAGCCTACTTCTGGAAAACGCCATCACCGCGCACCCCGGCTTCATCGTCCCCTATATGCAACTCGCGGACCTTCGCGTCAAACAGGGGAATCCGGCTAAAGCAAGGGAAACGCTACTCCACGGCGTGCACTCAAATCCAGGCGAGGAGGTTCTTTACACCAAACTGATCCATTTGGATCAACAGCACGGCGAAGTCCTCCGCGCTGCCACAACGGCCGCTCAAGCTATCTCAGTTCTTCCACAAGGGGGAGGCGGTCTTTGGCACCGCATGCTTGTGATGGGTCTGCTGCTTGCGGGAAAGAAGGAGGCAGCGGCATCCGTGGCCGAACTTAGCTGTCAGGCGTTTCCTGAAAACACGTCCCTTGCCCGGTTGAGGCAGATGTCCGCAGCAAACGCTCCTCACACTGCGGCAGATGACTCCCGTGGTTGAGCGCCAAAGACAACAGGGTTACTTCAACGCGCCCTCAAGGACTTCGTGAAGCCGTCGAGCGTACAGGCCGTGCCAAAGGAGCGGCTTCGAGGCCCGGCAATCGGTCAATGTACGAAGAGCGCAGGGGTAACGATCGCGGGGCTTACTGGCCAACTGGGATTTACCCCCCAGAGATTTTTTAACGCACTCGCGGAGCGTGTAATTCCGCTTTTCCTGACCATCTCGGAAAGTTTGTTCCGTCTCGCGTCGCGTTTGCGTTTTGCCGTGGCCAAGTCCCTTGTTTGAAGATTGACCCGCGTCTCCCTACTCCTTACCGTACTGGCGGCAGAGTGAGGTTCGTCTTCGAGTACCGGTAAAGGCATTCAGCAACCCGATTATCAGCTACGAAATGATCTGGACTGCTCGACATGGCTTTACATTGTTGGGTTGCACCTTCGACTACGAACACTGCTTTTCGCCCTTGAAAAGAATGTTGTAAGTTGTTTGTTCCAAGCAGATGTGGGGGTATAGCTCAGTTGGTAGAGCGTCTCGTTCGCAATGAGAAGGTCAGGGGTTCGAATCCCCTTACCTCCACCATCCGGCACTTTGAAGGCGTGAGTCCAAGCACTAGCGCCACGGGGTTTTTGAGTCTGGTTCGTATGCGACCGCAGGGTGGTATGCTGGGGTTCGCACTCCCGCAACGATTAAGGGCAACGTAGCTTGCAGTCTTCGGCTAGCTGCTTTCGACTGGACACAGGTTGCCGCTGGACCTACCGTGAACGGGAGAGTTGCACTCGTAGCTCAACTGGATAGAGCGCAGCCCTCCGAAGGCTGAGGTTATGGGTTCGACCCCCGTCGAGTGCACCACCAAAAAACCCGTAAAACACTGGGTTTCAGCGCTATGGAGAAGCGCTTGCGAGGAATAGAAGATTGGACGCAGACTGACGAGCATCCGGTGGTAGATATTACTTGGGAGGCAGGCGGCGAATCTGTGCAGGTGGTTGAGCAAGGTGACGGGCACGGAGTGGCGTCTGCCGACTAATGCGGAATGGGATTCAGTGGTCGGAAAAGCCAGATACACGCGGGGAGAGTGTTTTCAACCGGGTTGAGACGACGTCATTTATGCGATTTTGCCCGATGGGCAACCAGACCCGTTGGTGGTTGGTGTCGACGGCATTACGGGGACTGCTCCAATTGCCTCTTTCAAGCCTAACATCCTAGCCTTCTGGGATTTACGAGACAACATCCGAGAATTGACATTCGACGGGATAGATAAAATAAATGGCAAACATGTCTCGCGAGGTGGCGGATGGTCCGCTTGGGGGCATCTCTGTGAAGCGGCGCACCACGACAAAGGGATTCCATAGAACAGTCCCGCCATTATCGGCCTTCGGCTTGGAAGCAGGTCGGGTTCCCAGGATGCAGCACAGTTGTCTGAACAGCCCAAGGGAGGGCGGAAGCGTGAAACTGTCTGGCAAGGCATACTGCCGAGTGCGAGCGGGAAGTTACCGGATCATCCACGAGATTCAAGACCGCCCAGCTTGCGGTCATCGTGGGACACGGGGCGCGAGGTTTACAGGGAACGGTCGGCTTGAGTCTGTGATCGACCCCTTCGTCCCGCTGGCGCTGGGAGGGGCGGATAAACCGGCCAACACGCCGTGGTGAAGGATCCAAGAAGCGCAGGAGAAGGAGGGGTCGCAGTTGGTGGAAAGCTGACTTGAAGACACGGTCCCGGACGGGGTTTCCCTGGGTGTCGATGACCCTCATGATCGCTGACGCACGCCTGATACGAACTCTCAATGATAACCGGAGTGTTTCCGCCCCGGTAGGCCACTCGCAGCCCAGGGCAACGCCGTGGGTTTGATCCGTTCTAAAACATGAAGCCCACAAGGGGCGCCCCATGAGGAAGCGACGCTTTCGAATGGACCGGGCAGGTGAGTGTGCCCTTTCAGGGCGTATTCTTTCTTGGGGACGGTTTTCCCATGGCGTTGCCATGGGCTGAAAGAGAAATGCCCCTTGCGGGGCGTCAGATTTGGCGAAAATCCGCGCCGCTTTTTTCAACAAGGCGGAACGATCAATTCACGGGGTTCCCATCGCTCATAATCCAGAAAACTCAGATACGTGGTATGCGTGTGAGACTTTTATCGCCCGCTTTTCCGCCGATTGCGGCTTTGCGCGGGTGCCCTCTTTCGCGGTGAAACCGCTCCAAGCGAACGCAAAAGCGCCGGACCCTTCTCAGGATCCGGCGCGTTTGAGGAATCAGGCTGCTGGAGCCCTGGACCGGTTTAGTAGTCCATGCCGCCGTGCCCGTGGTGCGGGTCGCCGGCGGGAGCGGGCTTCTTCTCGGGCAGCTCGGTCACGATCGCCTCGGTCGTGAGCAGCAGACCCGAGATGGAGGCCGCATGCTGGAGCGCGCTGCGGGTCACCTTGGTCGGGTCCACGACGCCGGCCTTCACCAGGTCGATCCATTCGCCGGTGGCGATGTTCAGACCCTCGGCACCCTTGCGGCGCTTGGCTTCGCTGACGATCAGCGCACCCTCGAGCCCGGCGTTGTCGGCGAGCTGGCGCAGGGGCGCCTCGATCGCACGGCTGACGATGGACGCACCGATTTTTTCGTCCCCGTGGAGGTCGAGTTTATCGATGGCCTTCTGGGCGCGGATGAGCGCCACACCGCCCCCGGGGACGATGCCTTCCTCAACCGCCGCACGCGTGGCGTGCAGGGCGTCCTCGACGCGGGCTTTCTTTTCCTTCATCTCGGTCTCTGTGGCCGCGCCAACGTGAATGACCGCCACGCCGCCTGCGAGCTTGGCGAGACGCTCCTGGAGCTTCTCACGGTCGTAGTCGGAGGTGGTTTCCTCGATCTGACGGCGGATCTGAGACACGCGGCCTTGGATATCAGCCTGCTTGCCTGAGCCTTCGACGATTGTGGTGTTTTCCTTGTCGATGGTGATGCGCTTGGCCTTGCCGAGGTCCTCGAGTCCGAGGTTCTCCAGCTTGATCCCGAGGTCCTCGGTGATCAGACGGCCGCCAGTCAGGACGGCGATGTCTTCCATCATGGCCTTGCGGCGGTCGCCAAAGCCGGGGGCCTTGACGGCGGCGATCTGAAGGGTGCCGCGGAGCTTGTTGACCACGAGGGTCGCGAGCGCCTCGCCCTCAACGTCTTCGGAGATGATCAGAAGGGGCTTACCGGTCTTGGCCACCTTCTCAAGCAGCGGCAGGATGTCCTTGAGGCTCGAGATCTTCTTCTCGTGCAGCAGGATGTAGGGCGACTCGAGCACCGCTTCCATGCTCTCGGAATTGGTCACGAAGTACGGGGAGATGTAGCCCTTGTCGAACTGCATGCCCTCCACCACGGCGAGCGTGGTTTCGATCGACTTGGCTTCCTCCACCGTGATCGTGCCGTCCTTACCGACCTTGTCCATCGCGTCGGCGATGATGTCGCCGATGGCGGAGTCCCAGTTGGCGGAGACAGTGGCGACCTGGGCGATCTCGGTGCGGTCCTTGACCTTCTTGGAGATCTTGCCGAGTTCGCCCACGATGCCCTCGACGGCCTTCTGGATGCCGCGCTGCAGGGAGGTGGGATTCGCGCCGGCCGTCACGTTCTTGAGACCTTCGCGGTAGATGGCCTCGGCCAGAACGGTTGCCGTCGTGGTGCCGTCCCCAGCCATGTCACTGGTCTTGGAGGCGACTTCGCGGACGAGCTGGGCACCCATGTTTTCATAGGGGCACTCGAGTTCGATTTCCTTGGCGACGGTCACGCCGTCCTTGGTGATGGTGGGGGATCCGAACTTTTTGTCCAGGATCACATTGCGTCCGGCCGGCCCGAGGGTCGCCTTGACGGTTTTCGCGAGTTTTTCAACGCCGCGCAGCAGGGCGTGCCGGGCTGCTTCGTCGAAGAGGAGTTGTTTGGCTGCCATGGTATTTTGGTACTTTAAGGGTGTTGGTTGGATTGGATAAATGATCCGGGCTTAGCCAAGGATCCCGAGGATGTCGTCTTCGCGGAGCAGGAGGTGCACGTCCCCGTCCAGCTTCACTTCCGTGCCGCCGTACTTGGAGATGATGACCTTGTCCCCCTTCTTGACGGTGAACTCGATCTTCTTGCCGTTGTCGTCGTGCTTGCCGGTGCCCACGGCGACGACGAGCGCCTCCTGCGGCTTTTCCTTGGCTGTATCGGGGATGATGATCCCGCCTTTTTTGACTTCCGTTTCCTCGATCGGCTTCACGAGAACCCGATCACCGAGGGGGCGAATTTTAACGCTCATGGTGGTCTATTGCTTTGGTTGGTTTGGTTTTGGGTTTCAGGTTTACGCAGCCCTCCGGAAGCTTCCGCCATCGCGGCGCCCTCCGGCGGGCAGGGTAAAGGGGTTTGAGGTTCTGCCTCAGGAATGCTTCTTCTTGTCGTCGTCAACGACCTCGAACTCGGCGTCGACCACGTCGCCCTTGGCGGCCTTTTTGCCAGCCGTGGCGCCCGCGGGTTCCTCGCCGCCGTTGCCCGAGTCCGCGGTGGACGAAGCGGCCGCGGCACTGCTCAGGTCAGCGGCCACCGCTTGGAACTTGTTCTGCAGATCCGTATAGGCCGTCTTGATGGCTTCCACGTCCGAGCCCTTCAGGGCGGAGCGCACCGTTTCAACGGCCTTCTCCACTTCGGAACGCTTGTCCTCGGGAAGCTTGTCGCCAGACTCCTTGACCTGCTTCTCGCACTGGTAGGCTAGGTTGTCCGCGTTGTTGCGCACCTCGGCCTCCTCGCGCGCCTTGCGGTCGTCCTCGGCATGCGCCTCGGCTTCGCGCTGCATGCGCTCAACCTCCTCTTTGCTCAGGCCGCTGGAGCCGGTGATGGAGATCTTCTGCTCCTTGCCGCTGCCCAGGTCCTTGGCGGAGACATTGAGGATCCCGTTGACGTCGATGTCGAAGGTCACCTCAATCTGGGGCACCCCACGCGGGGCGGGCGGCAGCCCTTCCAGCTTGAAGGTTCCCAATTGCTTGTTGTCGCGGCTCATCGCGCGCTCACCCTGCAGGACCACGATTTCCACGCCGGGTTGGTTGTCGCTGTAAGTGGAGAAGATCTGCGCCTTGCGGGTCGGGATGGTCGTGTTCCGCGTGATCATTGGTGTCGCCACCCCGCCGGCGGTTTCGATCGCCAGAGTCAGCGGGGTCACGTCCAGGAGGAGGACGTCCTTAACCTCGCCGCGCAACACACCGCCCTGAATAGCGGCGCCGACGGCCACGACCTCGTCGGGGTTGACGCCCTTGTGCGGTTCCTTGCCGATGATGGCGCGGGCGGTGTCGACCACCTTGGGCATGCGGGTCATGCCGCCCACCAGCACCAGTTCGTCCACGTCTTTCTCCGACAACTTGGCGTCGGCCAGACACGCGCGCACCGGCTTCATCGTCCGCTCAAAGAGGTCGTCGGTGAGTTGCTCGAGTTTGGCGCGGCTGAGGGCCTTCTGGATGTGCTTCGGACCGGTCTGGTCCGCCGTGATGAAAGGCAGGTTGATCTCGTACTGCTGGGAGGAGGAGAGGGCGATCTTGGCCTTCTCCGCTTCCTCCTTCACGCGCTGGACCGCGTCGGGCTGCTTGGTGAGGTCAATGCCGGAGTCGGACTTGAACTCGTTGAAAATCCAGTCCATGAGGCGGTTGTCCCAGTCGTCTCCGCCCAGATGGGTGTCGCCGTTGGTCGCCTTGACTTCAAAGACGCCATCGCCGATCTCCAGCACCGAGATATCGAAGGTTCCGCCCCCGAGATCGTACACCGCGATCTCTTCGTCCCGCTTCTTGTCGAGCCCGTAAGCCAGTGACGCGGCGGTGGGTTCGTTGATGATACGGAGCACCTCCAAGCCGGCGATCTTGCCGGCATCCTTGGTGGCGTTGCGCTGCGAGTCGTTGAAGTAGGCGGGAACCGTGATGACGGCCTGCGTGATCTTTTCGCCCAACTTCGCCTCGGCGTCGGCCTTCAGCTTGCTGAGGATCATCGCACTGATTTCCGGCGGGGAATAGGTCCGGGTCTCACCCGAGACGGTCACCTGAATGTGGGCGTCGCCGTTGGCGGCCTTGACCACGTTGTAGGGAACGCGGTGGAGTTCGCCCTTCACCTCGTCAAACTTGCGCCCCATGAAGCGCTTGACCGAGAAGATAGTATTCTGCGGGTTGGTGACGGCCTGGCGCTTCGCCGCCTGCCCGATGACGCGTTCGCCGGTCTTGGTGAAGGCGACCACGGAAGGGGTCGTGCGCGCGCCCTCGCTGTTTTCAAGCACCACGGGTTCTCCGCCTTCCATGATGGCCATGCAGGAGTTGGTGGTGCCGAGGTCGATGCCTAAAATTTTAGCCATAGGAAAGTTCGGTTGATGGTTTCGTTTGCTGGCAGCCCTCCGAAAGCAACTGCCGCGCCACGCTGCAGCGCTTTGCTTAAACCGTTTGCTTCAAATGGTTTATCAAAAGCGCCCCGGCCGCCGGGTGTGACAGCGGACGGCCGTTGTCACAGGTGCGACAGCGACACACTGTGACAGAATGGCGCCCCGGCGGGGCGACTGCCGCCGCGCCCGCGGCTGCCCTCACTCCACGCGGTAAAGGGCCGCCTTGGAGCGAAGGACGAGGCTGCTTCCGACGACCGCCGGGGAGGCCATAAAACCCTCGGACATCGTGTTTTTCGCAACCACCTCATAGCTGGGCCCGGCCTTCACCGCAGTGACCACCCCGGCGCAGTCCGCAAAATAAACCAAGCCGTTGGCCACCAAAGGAGTTGCGGCAAAGTCGCTGCCAATCCGCTCGCGCCACCGGACGTCCCCGGTGGCCATGTCCAGACAGGAAGCGATCCCGTTGGAAGAGACGGTGAAGACGAGCCCGTTGGCGAGCACCGGGGTGGCCTGGTCTGGGGCGGCTGACTTCTGCTTCCAGAGGACGTGGCTTTCAGAGATGTCGCCCTTGGCGCCCTCCAGCTTGATCCCCCAGACCTCGGGCTTCATGAAACCGGTGCAGATGACGAGGGTTTTGCCGTCGGTGGCGGGCAGTGGTACGTTGGAGAAACCCTTGCCGTAGTTGCAGTACCACTGTTCCTTTCCGGTGGCCGGATCCAGCGCGTAGAGGCGGGTGGCGGCCGTGGTCAGGCTGGTGACGCCCGCCGCGGTTTGGAGGAGAAAGGGGGTGCCGTAGGCCTTGCGCATGTCGGCGGGAAGGGTGTCGAGGTAGGGCTTGGCCGAGCGTTCAGACTTCCAGACGACCGCTCCGGTGGCCTTGTCCAAGGCCACCTCGTGCTGGACGTCCATGCCGTCGCAGGGCACCAGCAGGAGGTTGCCATGCTCGGTGAGCGAGCCACCGGGGCCGTTCTGGTGGTCGACCTTGAGGGTTTGCTGGCGCCAGAGGACCTCACCGGTGCGGGCATCCAGCGCGGCGGTTCCGTTGGCGCCGAAGTGGACGTAGAGCTTGCCGCCGCTCAAGAGGCCGGTAGGCGAGGCGTGGGAATTGCGCCGGTGCTTTGGGGGCACCACTTCGAGACGGAAGACCTCAACATCCTTGAGCAGTTTGCCGGTTGCATAATCGAAGGCGGTTGCGCGCAGGGAATGGCCGTCCTCGGTGGCGGTGGTCAGCCAGATCCGGCCATCGGCCACCAGCGGCGAGGACCAGCCCTCCCCGGCCACCTCGGTGCGCCAGCGGATGGCGGTCTTTGCGTCCCACTGCACTGGAAGGTTGGGGGCGTCGGTGACCACGTTGTTCTGGCTGCTGCCGAGGAACCTGGGCCAAGAATCAGCGGCGGACGCTGAA